>NZ_VWWK01000079.1:0-29605 GCF_011753035.1 Burkholderia sp. Ax-1720
GCGGCAGCGCCCGGCACCGTCGCGATCGCCGCGATCCGCGCGCGCGCCGAGCGCGGCGACGCCGGCGCCCACGCGCTGTTCAACACGCTGATGCTGGCGCCGCCGCTGCCCTCGGCGGCCCCCTCGCAGGTCGACGTGCCGCCGCTGCCGAACACGCCGGCGATGCCCTTCACCTATCTCGGCAAGCAGCTCGCGAACGGCCATTGGGAGGTCTATCTCGCGCGCGGCGACGACACGCTGATCGTCCACGAGCAGATGGTGATCGACGGCACCTACAAGGTCGATGCGATCGCGCCGCCCAACCTGACGCTCGTCTATCTGCCCCAGAAACTAGTCCAGACGCTGGATATCGGCAGTGCCGACTGATCCGCGCGCCACCAGGAACGAAACGTTGCGTATGCCATCCCCGAACCGAACCCGATCCCGCCCGAGCGCGCCGCGCGTCCTGCCGCGCCTGCGGCGCGGCACGCTGCTGGTCGCGCTGCCGGTGCTGCTGGGCGCCTGCGCCGCGCAGCAGGCCTATCGCGACGGCCAGAAACTGACCGCGGCCGGCAAGGTCGACGAGGGCATCGCCAAGTACAAGGAAGCCGCGAAGACCGAGCCGGAGGACGCGGAATACCGCAAGACCTGGCTGGCCGAGCGCGAGAAGGCCGTCAACGACCTGGTCGAGGCCGGCGACCGGCTCGCCGCGGGCGGCCAGCGCGACGCGGCGCGCAAGTCCTACGAGCACGCGCTGTCCTTGAGCCCTGGCAGCGAGCGGGCCCAGGCGGGCATCTCGAACCTCGACGCCGACGCGCGCCTGAACATCGCGCTGAGCCGCGCCGAGGCGCTGTTCATGCGGCACCAGCCCGAGGACGCGCGGCGCCTGCTCGACGCGGTGCTGACCGAGGCGCCCACCAACCGGCGCGCGCTGGAGCTGCAGCGCCGGCTGTCGGCCGAGACGGGCGCGGCGCGCGTCGAGGCGGCGCTGGCGGCGGCCTATCGCAAGCCGATCCGCATCGACTTCCGCGACGCGCCGCTCAAGCAGATCTTCGACGTGATCTCGCGTTCCTCGGGCATGAACTTCCTGTTCGACCGCGACGTGAAGACCGACCAGCGCACCACCATCTTCCTGAAGAACAGCACGATCGACGCCACCGTGCGCTACGTGCTCGCCACCAACGGGCTGGCGCAGCAGGTGCTCGACGAGAACACCGTGCTGATCTACCCGAACACGCCCGCCAAGCTCAAGGACTACCAGGAGCTGGCGGTGCGCACCTTCTTCCTCTCGAACACCGAGGCGAAGACCATCGCCAACACGCTCAAGACGATCCTGAAGGTCCGCGACGTGGTGGCCGACGAGAAGCTCAACATGGTGATCGTGCGCGACACGCCCGACGCGATCCGCATGGCCGAGCGGCTGGTCTCGCTGGAGGACGTGCCCGAGCCCGAGGTGATGCTGGAGGTGGAGGTGCTGGAGGTGCAGCGCAACAACGAACTGAACCTCGGGGTGGCCTGGCCCGGCTCGGTCAACGTCACGCCGCTGCCGCTGGGCAGCGTGATCGCGCCGGTCACGGGGCAGAACACCAATACCAACACGCCGTATTACCCCTATGGCTATGGCGGCGGCTTCGGCGGTGGTTTCGGCGGCGGCTCGAACGGCACCAGCCCCGCGCTGACCATGAACGACCTGCTGCACCAGACCGTGCGCACCATCGGTTTGTCGTCGCTGCAGGCCACCGTCAACGCCAACGTGCAGGATTCCACCGTCAAGCTGCTGACCAATCCGCGCATCCGCGTGCGCAACCACGAGAAGGCCAAGATCCTGATCGGCGAGCGCGTGCCGAACTTCACCTCGACCGCCACCTCGACGGGCTTCCTCTCGCAGTCGGTCAACTACCTCGACATCGGCCTGACGCTGAACGTCGAGCCGACCGTCTATCTCGACGACACGGTCGGCATCAAGCTCGCGCTGGAGGTCAGCAGCCTGGGCAACACCATCACCACCACCACCGGCACCGCCGCCTACCAGATCGGCACGCGCACCGCGAGCACGGTGCTGCAGCTCAAGAACGGCGAGACCGACGTGCTGGCCGGCCTGATCGACAACGAGGAGCGCACCTCGGGCAACAAGCTGCCCGGCCTCGGCCAGTTGCCGGTGCTCGGCCGCCTGTTCGGCGCCACCGACGACCAGGCCAAGAACACCGAGATCGTGCTGGCGATCACGCCGCACCTGGTGCGCAACATCCGCCGGCCCGACGCGGATCTCGCCTACTTCACCTCCGGCACCGAAACCAGCATGCGCAGCATGATCCAGTCGAACGGGATCGCGCCGGCGGCCAGCAGCAGCTCGAGCGGCGGCGGCGCGTCGGCCGGCGGCGACAGCTCGCGCTTCGGCGCGGGCGGCCAGCCGGGCGCGGGCGGTTACGGCTCGGGCGCCGGGGCCGGTGCCGGCGGCTACGGCAGCGCCTATGGCTCGGGCGGCGTGGGCCTGATCGGCGGCGGCGACGGGCTCGCGCCGGGCGGCATCGGGCCCACGCCCGGTACCGGGCAGATGACGGTGGACGGCCCGCCGCAGGTGAAGACCGGCGATTCGGTGACGGTCTCGCTGACCCTGAGCGCCGACCAGCCGGTGGCCAGCGCCGCCTCGACGGTCAGTTTCGACGCGACCAAGCTGCAGTTCGTCGGCGTGACCGAGGGCGACTTCCTCAAGCAGGGCGGCGCGCCGACCAGCTTCTCGAGCCGCGTGAGCCCGGGCCAGGTGCAGCTTTCGGATGGGGTGCAGGGCGGAATGGGCGGCGCCTCGACCGGGACCTACGCGGTGCTGACCTTCAAGGCGCTCGCGCCGGCCGCGCCGACCACGGTGAAGATCCAGCCCGGCGCGGTGGTCAGCCTGACCGGCACGCAGATCACGGTGCCGCCGCCGAGCGCCTACACGCTCGGCATCAACGCCACGCCATGATGCGCGCGCCGAAGCCTGTGCCTGGCGAGGCCGCGTCGTTGGCCTCGCAGTCGGCCTCGTTATCGGCCTCGTTATCGGCCTCGCAAGCGGCCCCGCTGCCGGCCTCGCGCCGCGCCCGCGCCGCGCGGGCCGCGTCGGGAGTCGGCCGTCGCGCGGCGGCCGGCTTCACGCTGATCGAGCTGCTGGTGACGCTGGCGATCCTCGGCGTGCTGGCCAGCATGACCGTGCCGGTGGCGCAGGTGATGCGCCAGCGCGAGCGCGAGCAGGAGCTGCGCGAGGCGCTGCACGAGATCCGCGCCGCGCTCGACGCCTACAAGCTGGCCGGCAAGGACGGCCGGGTGCCGGTGGAGAACGGCGGCAGCGGTTATCCGCCGAAGCTTTCCGTGCTGGTCGACGGCGTGAAGGACCAGACCGACCCGAAGGGCCGCAAGATCTATTTCCTGCGGCGCATGCCGCGCGACCCGATGAACCACGACGCGCAGCTCGACGCCGCCGATACCTGGGGCAAGCGCGCCTACGCGAGCGAACCCGACGAGCCGGAGGAGGGCGACGACGTCTACGACGTGTATTCGCTCTCGCCGGGCATTGGCCTGAACGGCATTCCCTACCGGAAATGGTGATGGCGACGAGACTTTCGATCCTGGCGGCGCGCCGCGCCGGCAAGCGCCGCGGCTTCACGCTGATCGAGCTGCTGCTGGTGCTGTCGATCATCGCGCTGATGCTGACCATCGCGCTGCCGCAGTATTTCCACTCGATCGACGCATCGAAGGAAAAGATCCTGGCCGAGAACCTGCACGCCACGCGCGATGCGATCGACCAGTTCTACGGCGACCTGGGGAGATATCCCGATTCGCTGCAGGAGCTGGTCGACCGGCACTACCTGCGCACGCTGCCGTTCGACCCGGTCGCCGACAACGCCACCAGCTGGCAGATCATCGCGCCCGAGGAGCAATTCCCCGGCAAGGTCTACGACCTCAAGAGCGGCGCGCAGGGCAGCACGCTCGACGGGCGGCCGTTCGATTCCTTATGACGGCGATGGCGCGTTCGGGGGCTGGCGCGACGGCGCGCGCGGGCGGCCGCGATGGCGCGCGCCCGGATTTCGCGCGGGTCGCTTCGCTGGGCGCGCAGGTGGCGCGTCGACGTCGGCCTCGACCGCCGCTTCCGGCGCCGCGCGGGCAGCGCGGCTACGCCTATATCGCGCTGCTGATCGGCATCGCCATCGTCGGCGTGGCGGCGGCCGCCACCATCCAGCTCGGCGCGCTCTACCAGCGGCGCATGGCCGAGAAGGCGCTGCTCGAGGTCGGCGGCGCGTTCCAGCGCGCCCTGCTCAGCTACGCCGACGCCACGCCGGCCGGCCTGCCGCGCCAGCCGCGCACGCTCCAGGACCTGGTGCACGATCCGCGTTATCCGAATCCGGTGCGCCACCTGCGCCGCGTCTATGCCGATCCGCTGACCGGCAAGGCCGACTGGGTGCTGGTGCGCTCGCCCGACGGGCAGACCATCGTCGGCATCCACAGCGCCTCGCGCGCGCGGCCGATCCAGCTCAAGCTGTTTCCCGAGGAATTCCGCGGTTTCGAGAATCGGCGCAGCTATACGCAATGGGTGTTCGTCGCGCGCCGGCCACTGCTCGCGGTGGGCGGGCGCGCGCCCAACGCGGGCGTGCCGGCCTCGCCCGACGGCACGCCGCTGCCCGATGCGCTGCCGCCCGGCGGCGTGACGATGCCCGGCGGCATGACGGCCGGCGATCCGGTGGCCGGCAAGGCCGACGATGACGGTTTTCCGGACAACGGCTGGCCGAGCGGCGATGGTTTTTCGACGGGTGGCGGGTTTGGCGGCGGCAATGGATTCGGCAGCGGCAATGGTTTCGGTGGCGGCAGCGGTTTCGCGAATGGCGGCGCTTCGGCGAACGGCGGCGGCTTTTCGAACGATGGCGGCTTTTCCACCGGCGGCGGGTTCTCGAACAGCGGCGGTTTCTCGAATGGCGGCGGTTTTTCGGGCGGCGGCTTTTCGAGCAACGGCGCTTATTCGTCCGGTAACGGTTCCTCGGTCGGTGGCGGTTTCTCTTCAGGCGGTGGTTTCTCAAACGGTGGCGGCTTCTCGTCGGGCTACGGCGCCAATCGCTGAGCCGCGCGCTCAGGCGCAGTCGAGATCCTCCTGGCCGAGGCGCCAGGCCGCGAGTTCGGCGGCCATCGCGAGCCGCAGCGCCGCATAGGCCTCGACCAGCCGGTCGAGCGTGAAGGCGCGGTTGAGCCCGCTCGGGTTCGGCAGCACCCAGGCGCGGGCGGCCTCGAAGCGCTCCGGCTGCTCGCCCCATTCGATCTCGCGCCGGCCCGCGATCGCCGCATAGGCCGGCTTGCCGAGAAAAGCCACGGCACCCGGCCGGAAGTACGCGATCTTGGCGCGAAACGGCGCGACGGCATCGCTCATCTCGCCCGCCGCGAGATCGGTGGCGCGCCGCGTCGCGCGCGTGGCCATCGCCGTGATCCCGCAGCCCTCGCGCAGCAGCGCGCGATCGTCCTCGGCGCGCAGCCGCTCGACCGTGAAGCCGGCGCGGTGCAGCGCCGGCCAGAAGCGGTTCGAGGCCGAACCGAAGTTGTGCCCCGATTGCGCCGCCAGCGGGCTCGGGTTGATCCCGCAGAACACCACGGGCAGGCCGGGCAGCAGGACGTCGAAGGGCGAGAGGGAGACGGGCGGGATGGGCGGATTCAAGGCGGGCAATCCAGGCGGGAGCGGAAATCGGACGATCCGTAATGTAGCCTGCGACGGCGCGTCAGGTTTACGTGTGTATCAAAATTGGTACGATTCGGGCATTATGCTCATCGGCCCGACTTCGATATGTCTGAATCTGTCGCCATAGTTCTTACGGTCCATTTCTTTGTCTCGGAGGCAGGTAACGAGCCGGTGCGCGTTTGGCTGAGGACATTGGACGAAACGGATAGACGCTCGATCGGCGCCGATATCAAGACAGTTCAGTTCGGCTGGCCGCTGGGCATGCCCTTGGTCAGGAAGCTTGGTGGCAATCTCTACGAGGTCAGGATCTGGCTGGCGGGGCGAATTGCCCGGATTCTATTCACGGTGGCGGGCCAGCAGATGGTATTGCTGCATGGCTTCATCAAGAAATCACGCAGCACGCCTCGGGATGATCTGGCGTTGGCGGTGGAGAGGATGAAGCGGGTGCACAAGGCCGCGAAATGAAAAAGTTGAACCGCATCTAACAAGACACGGATGGATGAGAAGGAGCGAATCATGGCAAACCAACACATCGGCAGCGATTTCGATGCGTTTCTCGCCGAGGACGCCATGCTCGAAGAGGCGGCGGCAATCGCGATGAAGCGGGTGATCGCCTGGCAGATCGAGCAGGAAATGAAAGTGCAGCACCTGACCAAGTCGGCCATGGCGGCTCGCATGAAGACGAGCCGTGCCGCGCTCAATCGCTTGCTCGATGCTACCGACACGAGTCTCACGCTGACGACGCTCGCGAGCGCCGCCAACGCTCTGGGAAAGAAGTTCCGGTTCGAATTGCTCGCGGCATGACGTCGAACGCGCCCCGAACCCCCTAGCCCGGCATCACCGCCAGCTCCCCCATCGGCGCGAGCGCCGCATCCATCGCGGTGCGGAACACGCTGACGGTCTCCAGCAGTCGTTCGGCCTGCGAGACCAGCATCTCGGTGGCGGTGCTCGACTGCTCGACCAGCGCGGCGTTCTGCTGGGTGCTGTCCTCGAGCTGCTCGATCATGCCGCGCACCTCGCCGATGCGGTGCGTCTGCAGCCGGCAGGTGTCGTTGATCTCGCTCATGATCGACGTGACGTTGCGCGAGGACTGGATCACCTCGGCGATGGTCGAGCCGGCCACTTCCACCAGCCGCCCGCCGTCGCTCACGCGCGCATTGCTGTCGCGCACCAGCGACTTGATCTCCTTGGCCGCCGCCGCGCTCTTCTGCGCCAGGATCCGCACCTCGCCCGCCACCACCGCGAAGCCGCGCCCGTGGCCGCCCGCCTTGGCCGCCTCCACCGCGGCGTTGAGCGCGAGGATGTTGGTCTGGAAGGCGATCGCGTCGATCACGCCGATGATCTCGCCGATCCGGTGCGAGGAACTGTCGATGTCGCGCATCGTGTCGACCACCCGGCCCACCGCGTCGCCGCCGTTGCCGGCCTTGGACGAGGCCTGGTTGGCGAGTTCGTCGGCGTGGCTGGCGTTGGAGGCGTTCTCGGAGACGCTCGCGTCGAACTCGCCGAGCGCGTGGGTGGCCTGCTCCAGCGCCACCGCCTGCTTGCTGGTGCGCGCGCTCAGGTCGTTGGTGCCGTGCGCGATCTCGCGGCTGGCCTGCACCACGCCATCGGCCGCCTCGCGCACGCGCGCGACGATCTCGGCCAGGCTGTCGCGCATCTTGGTGACGGCCGCCATCACGCTGGCCTCGTCCTCGCCGCGCGCGGGCGAGGGCACCGACAGGTTGCCGCCGCGGATCGCCTCGGCGAACTCGATCATCTCGCGCGGATCGGCGCCGAGCGTGGCGGCGATGTTGCGCGTCACCAGCCAGGCGATGCCCAGCCCGAGCGCGCAGGCCAGCGCGGTGATCGCGGCCATCACGATCTTGAACTCGCGGCTGATCTCGCGCGCCTCCAGCCCCTCGTTGGCGCTCAGCGATTCCTCGAAGTCGATCATGGTGTTGATGGCCGCCAGCCAGGCCACCAGCGCGGGCCGCGCGCCGTCGAGCAGCACCTTGCGCGCCGCGTCGGACTGGCCCTGCGTCTGCAGCTCGATCACCTGGTCGATCAGCGGCATGGCCTGCGCCTGCGCGCGGCGGATGCCCTGGTAGATCGACTTCTCCTCGGGAGAGACGTTGTCGCTGGGCAGGAACACGGTCTCGAAGGGCCGGGCCGATTCCTCGTAGTCGCGCTGCAGCTTGCGGATGTGCTCGACCACCGTCGGCAGTTCGTCGGGGCCGACCAGGATCACGTCGCGCAGCGCGATCGAGCGGTCGTGCACGCTGCCGCGGAAGTTGATCGCGTAGCGTTCCTTCACGCCGTTCAGGTCGATGATGTCGTCGAGCCGCTCGCGGATGTTCTGCACCTGCACGATCGCGATGATGGCCAGCGCCACCATCCCCAGCAGCATCATGCCGAAGCTGAGTACGAGCTTGCCGCGCACACTGCGAATCCGAATCTTCATGTGTTTCCCCGTTTGCCTGGACTGGTCAGGTTTTGTGTGATGCCGCGCGGCCCCGTCCCCAGGCACTGGGCGGGCACGCATGCGGTGGCTTGGCGCGGGACTGCCGTGCCGGCCACCATGCAAACGATTCGATACGTCTGTTTATTCCGTTGTTTTTGCGATTTGGTTACAGCGGGCATCAAATTCAGTCGCGGCGGGTGGGAGCAAGGGAGCAGGGGGAGGCCGCGCGCCGTCGCCGGGGCGGCTAACAGCAGCGGCTGACAGAAGCGGTTGATAGGGGCGGCTGACAGAAGCAGCTAACAGAACCGGTCGATAGAGGCGGCTGGGAGCGCCGCTGCTCGATATCGGTGATCAAGAGCGATGGTCGGCAGGAGCAGCGGCGGGGCGGCCCACGGAAGTGGCCGCCGGCCGTGGCCGGCAGGGGGCGGCCGACGAGAGTGCTCGGCAGGAGCGGTGAAAGGCGGCCGGCAGGAACGCTTGCCGGCCCGCCGCCGACTCAGGCGTCCGAGGCGCCGTGCTCGATGCCGGCCAGCACCGCGCGCACCGAAGCCAGCAACTCGTCGGACAGTGCCGCGTCCACCTTGGCGATCGCGCGGGCCGCGGCCACCGCGCCGATCTGCGCGGCGATGGTGGTGAAGGCGATGCGCCGCCGCTGCTCGGCCGGCAGGGCCGGGTCGATGCTGGCCTCGACGATTTCGGCCATCCCCATGAAACCCTCGGTGAAGCTGGCGCTGACCGCCTCGCCCTGGCGCGCCGCCTCGCTGGCCGAGGCCGCCAGCGGGCAGCCGACCAGCGAATCGCGCATGCGCGCCGAGAACAGGAAGTCGAGGTGGCGCTCCAGGTCGGGCGCCTCGCCTGCCGAGCGCGTCATCGAATCGAGGCTGGCCTCGAGCCCACGGGCCATCGCGGCGGCCGCCAGCGCCTCCTTCGAATCGAAATGCGCATAGAGCGCGCCGTGCGTGAGCCCGGCCTCGCGGCCGATGTCGGCCACGCCCACGCCGTCGATGCCGTGCTCGCGAAACAGCCGGCTGGCCGCCTGCAACAAGGCTTCCCGGTTTTCCGCCGCCTTTTCCTTCGATACCCGCATGAGCTGCTCCCGCAAGAATGTTCTTGATTTTAGTTACAGTCACAATTAATGTCACTAACATTGCGACTGCAATCAAAAACTGGAATCCGCGGCGGCCGACGCGGGCTCCGGTGTCTTCTCACCGTTCCATCCACGCAGGATCACACCGACATGCGCTATTCCCTGTTTGGCAAGCACACCGGGCTGCGAGTCTCCGAACTCGTGCTCGGTGCCGGCAATTTCGGCACGCGCTGGGGCCATGGCGCCGAGCCCGACGAAGTGCGTCGCATGCTCGACGCCTATGCCGAGGCCGGCGGCAACTTCATCGATACCGCCGACAGCTACCAGTTCGGCCAGTCCGAGGAACTGCTCGGCGAGCTGCTGCAAGGCCGCCGCGACGATTTCGTGCTGGCCACCAAGTACACGCAGCGGGCCAGCCCGAAGGACGGCATCCTGGTCACCGGCAACAGCCGCAAGGCGATGATCGCCTCGGCCGAGGCCAGCCTGAAGCGCCTCAAGACCGACCACATCGATCTCTACTGGGCGCACATGGACGACCAGGTCACGCCGCTCGAGGAGATCGTGCGCGGCTTCGACGACCTGGCGCGCGCAGGCAAGATCCTCTACGCCGGCTTCTCCGATTTCCCGGCCTGGCGCGTGGCGCGCGCGGCCACCCTGGCCGAGCTGCGCGGCAGCCTGCCGATCGCGGGGCTGCAGGTGGAGCACAGCCTGGTGCAGCGCGTGACCGAGCAGGACCTGCTGCCGGCCGGGCGGGCGCTGGGGCTCGGCATCGCGGCCTGGTCGCCGTTGGGCGGCGGGATGCTGACGGGCAAGTATCGCCAGGGCGAGAAGGGGCGCCTGGAGGGCCTGGGCGGGCGCGTGTTCCAGCCCGAGGACAGCCCGCAGCGCAGCGCGATCCTCGATGCGGTGCTGGAGGCCGCGCGCGAGCTCGGCGTGAGCCCGGGCGAGGTGGCGATCGCCTGGGTGGCCGCCAAGGGTTCGCTGCCGATCATCGGGCCGCGCAGCCTGGTCCAGCTCGAGAACAACCTGGCCGCCGCGAAGCTGCGCCTGCCGGACGAGCTGGTCGCGCGGCTCGACGCGGTCAGCGCGCTGCCGCCGGTGTTCCCCTACACCATCATCGACAGCGAGGCGACACGCCAGCGCATCTCGGGCGGCAAGTACGCGCTGCTCGACCTGCCGGCCGAGCCGGTGGCCTGAGCGGGCGGCCGGGCGCGGCGCGGGTTGCTCCGGCTGGTCGTGCCCGGCCTCGCCTCGCAGGGCATTCAGCCCTCGAACTTCACGCTGCGCCTGGCGCGTTCGTCCACCGTCAGCGAGAACACGTCGGGCCGCGCGTAGTGGCCGGTCACGTCGAGGTCATAGCGGGCGCGCACCAGCTCGGCCGTGTCGACCTCGGCCACCACCAGGCCGGTCTCGCCCTTGAGCGGGCCGGCCAGCACCTCGCCGAGCGGCCCGACGATCACGCTGCCGCCGTTGATCAGCGGCCGTTGCGGGTCCCAGTCGGGCACCTCGATGCCGAGCTCGGCGGGCGAGGGCTGCACCTGGCAGGCCGATACCACGAAGCAGCGTCCCTCGTGCGCGATATGGCGCATCGAGCTCTGCCAGATGTCGCGCTCGTCGACGGTCGGCGCGCACCAGATCTCGACGCCCTTGGCGTACATCGCCATGCGCAGCAGCGGCATGTGGTTCTCCCAGCAGATCGCCGCGCCGGCCAGCCCCGCCGCGGTGGGCACGGCCGGCAGTGTGGAGCCGTCGCCCTGCCCCCAGATCAGCCGCTCGGTGCCGGTCGGCATCAGCTTGCGATGCTTGGCGACCAGCCCGCCGACGGGATCGAGGAACAGCGCCGTGCAGTAGAGCGTCGCGCCGGCACGCTCGATCACGCCGATCACCAGCGAGGCGCCGGTGCGCGCCGACAGCTCGGCCAGCGCCTCGGTCTCGGGGCCCGGCACGTCGATCGCGTTGTCGTGATAGCGCGCGTAGGCTTCGCGGCCCTCGGGCAGCCGGTAGCCCAGGCGCGTGCCGAAGATCTCGCCCTTCGGGTAACCGCCCAGCAGCGCCTCGGGCATCACCACCAGGGCGAGTTCCCGGGCGCGGATCGCGTCCTCCCAGGCGAGGATGCGCTGGAGCGTGTCGGCCTTGCCGAGCGGGGATGCGCCGATCTGCAGCGCGGCGATGCGGGATTGCGTCATGGAAGCCTCCAGGGCGGGCGAATGTGGCGCGGCGGCGCGGCCGTCGCGATATCGATGCGGAGCGCGGCGGCCGGCCTTCGCATTGCCGTCGATTCCCGCTCCGATGCCCGTATCATGGCGCGATGCCTTGCCCGGCAACACCTGCCGGGCCACTTTCCGATATGAACCCGATGAATATCGCCGACGTCGACCTGAACCTGCTGAAAGTCTTCGAGGCCCTGTTCGACGAGGGCGGCGCGAGCCGCGCGGCGATCCGGCTCGACCTCACGCAGTCGGCGGTCAGCGCGGCGCTGCGGCGACTGCGCGAGCTGTACGGCGATCCGTTGTTCGTGCGCACCGGGCGGGGCCTCGCACCCACCGCGCGGGCCCGCGAGCTGGAGCCGCTGATCGGCGAGGCGCTCGAACGCTGCCGCCAGAGCCTGGCCTTCGGCGCGCCGGCGCCGGCCTCGTTCGCGGGGCGCGCGGTATCGGTGGCGATGTCGGACGATTTCGAGATCGCCTTCGGCGGCCGCCTGATCGCGCGCGTCGCGCAGCTCGCGCCGGGGCTGCGCCTGATCTTCCGGCAGACCCACAGCCAGATCGTCGGCGATGCGCTGGCCAATCGCGAGATGGACCTGGCGATCGCGGCGGGCGGCTTCGCCACGCGCGGGCTCGGGCATGTGGCGCTGGGCAATGGCGGCTACGCTTGCCTGGTCGATCCCTGCCACGCCGCGGGCGGCGATGCGAATCCACGTGGAAGCGGCGCGCCGCATCGCCATTCCGGCCGGGATCCTGCCCGCATCGGCGCGAACGACGCAAGCGGCGGCCCGCCGGCCGATGACGCGGCCGCCCGCGCGGTGCTGAGCCTCGACGATTTCCTCGCGCGCGAGCATGTGCTGGTGTCCTCGGGCGGGGTGGTCGGGATCGTCGACGAGGCGCTGGCCGAGCTGGGCCGGCGCCGCACGGTACGCGCCTCGACCACGCATTTCGCGGCGCTGCCCTTCCTGCTGCGCGGCACGCCGGCGGTGGCCACCATTCCGTATCACGCGGCGCAGGCCATCGCGCGCCTCGGCGGGCTGCGCCTGGCGGCCTGCCCGCTGGCGCTGCCGGCGTATCCCGTTGCGCTCGGCTGGCGCGTCAGCGCCCTGAAGGATGCCGCGGTGGCCAAGGTGCGCACCGCGATCGTCGAGTGTTTCGAGGGGTTCGGGCGGAACTGAGCGAGCGCCGTCGCGCGCGGGCCCGGCGGCGGCGCAATGGCCGGGATCTCGACGGTAGCGATCGGCGCCGCGCTCGCCGCATTCGCCGCATTCGCCGCGGCATGCCCGGGGCGCCTCCTCGGGCGCGCGGCAAGCGGTCCGCCGCAGGCTCGCATGCGCCTCGTGCCGCGAAAGCAGCCATTGTCATGTTGCAACGGTTACCATCGGCGGGCTCCTCGTTGTCACGAAACTGTCACATGGTTTCGGCAAGACAAGGACGAGGACAGCCCGAACCGCACCAGCCCGGCAGGGCACCCCAACTGGAGGATGACGACGTGACCGACCCGATCGACCCGACCACCCGCCCGGGCCAGCAACCGGCCGATCCCGAGGCGCGGCCCGGCCTCGCCGATGCCGCTCGCGATGCCGCGGGCCCCGACGATCCCGAGCGGCGCCGCGCGCTGGGCGGGATCGCCGCGCTGGGCGCGAGCTTCGCGCTGGCCGGCTGCGCCACCCAGCCGGGCGCGGCCGCCACGCCGCCGCGCAGCGAGGCCGAGTTGCGCGCCGATCGCGCGCTGCGCGAGCAGGTCCGGCAGATCGTGGTGATCTACGCCGAGAACCGCAGCTTCGCCAATCTCTACGGCGACTTCCCTGGCGTGCAGACGCCGCTGTCCTCGGTGCCGCCCGAGCGCGCCGCCCAGCTCGACCGCGACGGACGCACGCCGCTGGCGCGGCTGCCGGCGATCTGGGGCGGGCTGGTGCCGCAGGCGCAGGAGGTGGACGGCAAGCGCTACATGATCGCCGAGCGCGACATCCAGGGCTTGAAGAACGCGCCGTTCCGGATTCCCGACGCGCAGGGCAAGCCGCTGCCGAACGGCGTGATCACGCGCGACCTCTGGCACCGCTTCTACCAGAACCAGATGCAGATCAACGCCGGCCGCAACGACCAGTTCGCCGCCTGGGCCGATTCGGGCGGCCTGGTGATGGGCCACTACCGGAACTCGGCCGAGACGCTGCGGCTCTGGCAACTGGCGCGCGAATACACGCTCTGCGACAACTTCTTCATGGCCGCCTTCGGCGGCTCCTGGCTGAACCACATGTTCCTGATCTCGGCGCAGGCGCCGTTCTATCCGGACATCGCCAGCAGCCCGGCCAAGCACCTGGCCTCGGTGGTCGAGGGTGACGACCCGGCCGGCACGCGCCTGAAGCAGGCCGGCGATTCACCGGCCTCGGCGCTCGACGGCCCGCCGAAGTTCGTCAACGACGGCCTGTTCACGCCCGACGGCTATGCCGTCAACACCATGGCGCCGCCCTACCAGCCCAGCAACGTGCGCCCGCCCGAGGACGGCAACCCGGCCTATGCCGATCCGTCGAACCCGCGCGTGCTGCCGCCGCAGCGCTACGCGACCATCGGCGACCGGCTCTCG
This sequence comes from Burkholderia sp. Ax-1720, assembly GCF_011753035.1. NCBI lineage: Bacteria > Pseudomonadati > Pseudomonadota > Betaproteobacteria > Burkholderiales > Burkholderiaceae > Burkholderia > Burkholderia sp. Ax-1720. The sequence goes on from NZ_VWWK01000079.1 coordinate 13,987, forward strand.
GAGAAGGGCATCGACTGGGCCTGGTACTCGGGCGCCTGGCAATACGCGATCGAGCACCGCGACACCGGCATGGTGCCGGATTTCCAGTACCACCATCAGCCCTTCAACTACTTCGTCAACTACGCGCCCGGCACCGAGGCGCGGCGCCGCCACCTGCGCGACGCGGGGCTCGGCGACGACCCCTCCACCAATCGGCTGCTGGCCGACATCGACGCCGGCCGGCTGCCGGCGGTCACCTTCTACAAGCCGCAGGGCAACCTGAACATGCATGCCGGCTACGCCGACGTGGAATCGGGCGACCGCCACATCGCGACGGTGATCGAGCACATCCGTCGCGGCCCGCAATGGGCCAACACGGTGATCATCATGACCCACGACGAGAACGGCGGCTGGTGGGACCCGGTCGCGCCGCCGCAGGGTGACCGCTGGGGCCCGGGCTCGCGGATCCCGGCACTGGTGATCTCGCCGCTGGCACGGCGCGGCCATGTCGACCACACCTTCTACGACACCAACTCGATCCTGCGCTTCATCAGCCGCGTGCACGGGCTCGCGCCGCTGGACGGCGTGGCCGCGCGCGATCGCGCCTTCGCCGCGCGCGGCGCGACGCCGCCGGGCGACCTGAGCAACGCGCTCGATCTCGGCCAGGCCTGAGTTCCGGCGCGAGCCGCGCGTCGCCGGCGCTGGCGACGCGACATGAAAAAAGGGCAGCCCGCGAGGGCTGCCCTTTCGTTTGGCGCGCCGCGCGCTCAGTGATGCGACATGCGCAGCGTCAGCGCGCCGGCGCCGATCAGCACCGCGCCGCCGCCATAGCCGAAGTGCCGCTGGGCGGCCGCGCCGGTCAGCCGCGAGGCCGCGTAGCGCGCCAGGCGCGCGTAGCAGGTGGCGTTGAGGGTGGCGATGCAGACGAAGGTCGGCAGCAGCACCAGGCATTGCGAGGCGAAGCTCTGGTGCGGCGAGACGAACTGCGGCACGAAGGCGACGAAGAACACGATGCTCTTGGGGTTCAGCGCGGTGACGGCGTAAGCCGACAGGAAGCGGCGGCGCGCCGATTTCGGTTCGAGCGGCACGCTCTGCCGGCCGCTGGCGCGCGCCTGCAGGATCGAGCGCAGGCCCAGCCAGATCAGGTAGGCGCCGCCGGCCAGCTTGAGCGCGGTGAAGGCGGTGGACGACACCGCCAGCAGCGCGCCGGCACCGGCCAGCGAAACCGCCATCGCGGTGGTGTCGCCGGCGCTCACGCCGGCCACCGTGCTCCAGGACGAGCGCTCGCGATTGGCGAGCGAATCGCCGATCACCAGCAGGATGGTCGGGCCGGGAATCATCACCAGCAGGAGACTCGCGCCGGCGAAGGCGAGCCAGGTTTCGAGGGTCATCTTGGGCTCCGCGGGAAAGGGGAGGCCTCAGTGATCCATGCCGCGAGCGGGCTTGTCAAGCGCCGATTCAGCCCGCCGAGACCACCGAGACCACCGGGACGGCCGGTTCGGCCGGCGCGGCCGGGACGGCCGATACCGAGGCGATCGGCGAGGAGCGCCGCAGCGTGGCGTCGAAGGCGCGGCAGGCGGTGCGGAAGTGATCGATCTTGACCTCGGTGTCGGCCGCGAATTCGAGCGGCGCCATCGACCAGGCGTCGCGCGGCAGGCGCCGGCAGATCGCGTGGTCCTCCTCGAACACCTGGCGGTTGAGGCGCGTCGTCGAGGCCAGGAAGGGCTCGACGATCGCATCGGCCTGCGCGCCCACGGTGGGCGCCGCGTAGAGGCGGCTCGTGAAGCGCGCGAGATCGGCGCCGCCGCCCGCCGGCAGGAAGTGCTGCAGCGAGTACGAGTAGCCGTAGGTCGACGAGATCATCGTGAACGGGAACAGGTACAGGCTCAGGTAGCCCTCGTACTGGAAGTCGATCGCGAACAGCCGGCGCAGCTTCGCCAGCTGGTTGCGCTGGCGCGCCGCGCCCAGCGGCGCGAACCAGGCGGAGTTGGCGCCGTGGAAGCGGTTCTCGCCGTCGTCCAGCGCCAGCGTGCCGAGCGTGCCGGGATGGACCGCGCCGATATGGTAGGGCTCCAGCGCGTTCTCGACCGCGAGCGGCCAGTAGCAGCCGTAGTCGTAGCGGTTCAGGTCGACGCGCCGGTCGATGTTGAACGAGATGTCGGCAACCAGCTGCTCGAACTCGCCGAGCTGGGTCGACAGGTCGGTGGCGGGGCGCATGCCGACGAACAGGAAGTCGCCGCACCAGTCGAGCGCGTAGCGGTTCAGCGCGGCCTGCTCGATGCGGCAGTGGCGGAAGCGCTCGCGCCCCGGGATGATCAGCTGGCCCTGGCGATAGGTCCAGCCATGGTAGGCGCAGCTGGCGGCCTGGTTGCCGCTGTCCTCCAGATAGAGGCGCGCGCCGCGATGCGGGCAGCGATTGTCGAACGCGACCAGCTCGCCGCCGTCGTTGAATACCACGATCTCGCCGGCGGCGCTGTCGAAGCGCACGAAATCGCCGTCGGCGGGCAATTCCCGCCGATGGCCGAGCAACTGCCAGTGGCGGGCGACGAGTTCACGGTCGAAATCCATGATCGAACCTGTCAAAGCCGTTTCGCGGGGGCCGCGTACATGGTCGCGCCCTCGGGCACCTTGCGCATCACCACCGCGCCGGCGCCGATCCGCGCGTCGGCGCCGATCGTCACGCGCGGCAGCACGCGGGCGCCCGAGCCGAAGAACACGCGCTCGCCCACCACCACGTGGCCGGTGAGGTCGACGTGCGAACTGAGCGTGGCATAGGCGCCGAGCGTCACGTCGTGGCCGACGCTCGACAGGATGTTGACGGCGGCGAAGTCGCCGATCCGGCAATCGGCCGACAGCACCGCGTTCGGGCAGATCACCACGCCGATGCCGAGCCGGGCGCGCCGCGCCACCACGGCGCTGGGGTGGCGCAGCGAGCCGAAGCGCGCGCCGCGCGCGGCCAGGCGGGCCACCACCTCGGCCTTGGCGCGCGGCTCGCCGATCGCGAGCAGCACCGCGTCGCCCTCGGCGGGCTGGTAGGCGTCGATGTCGCCATGCCAGTCGAGCGCGTAGCCGAAGCCGGACAAGGCTTCGGGATCGACGTCCAGGAAGCCCGTCACGCGCGGGCCGAGCCCGGCGTCGGCGGCGTCCTCGGCCCAGTTGATCAGCTCGCGGGCGAAGGCGCCGCCGCCGGCGACGATGTAGCGCTCGGCGTGGATGGCCGGTTGCGGGGCGGCGCGCTCGAGGATCTGGTCCATCAGCGCACCCGGTAGCCGCCGTCGACCGCCAGCGCGGTGCCGGTGATCCAGCGGCTCGCCCCGGACAGCAGGAACAGCGCGGCGCCGGCTACGTCCTCGGGCTCGCCGAAGCCGAGCAGGTGGCTCGATTCGTAGGCGGCCACGGCCTCGTCGGGGCTGCCGCGCGTCAGGCGTTCGTGCATGGCGGTGCGCACCGCGCCCGCGGCGATCGCGTTGACGCGGATCCGGCGCGGCGCGAGTTCGCAGGCGAGCGAGCGCACCAGGCCCTCGATGCCGGCCTTGGCGGCCGAGTAGGCGGTCATGCCGACCTGGCCGGTGCTGGCCGCCACCGAGGACATCAGCACCAGCGAGGCGCCGTCCTCCATCACGCCCTTGCGGGCCGCCGCGCGCGCGATGCCGAAGGCGGCGAACAGGCTGGCGCCGAAGGTCTCGTCGAGCTGGGCCTGCCGGGTCATGCGCGCGGGCCGGATCAGCTCGGTGCCGGCGGCATGGAACACGCCGCGCAGCGGGCCATGCAGCTCGGCGAGCTGGGCGACCCAGTCGGCGCAGACGTCGGCGTCGTCGAGCGCGTGCGTCGCGGCCACGTGATCGCTGCCGGGCAGCGCGTCGAGCGTGGCGGCCAGCCGTTCGGCGTCGCGCCCGCCCGCGATCACGCGTGCGCCCGCCCCGGCGATCGCCAGCGCGGCGGCGCGGCCGAGTCCCGACGAGGCGCCGGTGACGAGATAGGTGCCGCCCGCGAGGCAGCGTTCGGAGAAGACGGTCATGATTCGATGGTGTCGACGACGGCGAGCGGCCCCGTCAGCAGGGAGGCCGAAGCCCAGGAATAGCCTACGCCGAAGCCGAACATCGCCAGGCGCATGGCGCGCGTGGCGAGCGCCTCGCGAAGCTCGGTCGTCATCAGCAGCGGGATCGAGGCGCAGCTGGTATTGCCGTAAGCGTTCAGGTTGATGGGCACGCGCTCGGCGGGCAAGCCGGCCTTCTTCACCAGATGCTTGAGCATGAACAGGTTGGCCTGGTGGAACAGGAAGGCATCGTGGCCTTGCGCGCCGTGGCCGGCCAGTTCGAGCGTGCGCGCCACCAGCGGCGGGATGCGCCTGAGCGTGAAGTTGAAGATCTCGCCGCCGTCCATGAACAGATGGTCGGGCGAGCGGCCGACCAGGCGCGCGTCGTCGGTCGGCGTGCCGCGGCAGCCGCCGGCCGGCACGATCAGGTTGGGCACGCCGCCGCCGTCGGCGCCGATCACGAAATGCGCGTCCTCCGCCTCGGGATCGGCCTCCAGCGCGGTGACGGTGCCCGCGTCGCCGAACAGCAGCGCGGTGGCGCGGTCCTCGGGATCGACCAGCTTGCTGATGGTGTCGCCCACCGCCAGCAGCACGCGCCGCGCCGCGCCGCTGCGGATCAGGTTCATGCCGAGCCAGAGCGCCTGCGGGTAGGCCGAGCAGCCGAGGTTGATGTCGAGCGCGATCGAGGCGGCCGGCAGCCCCCAGGCGGCCTGCAGCACGAAGGCCGTGCCCGGCAGCCGGTAGTCGGGCGTCTGCGACACGAACAGCACCGCATCGACCTGGTCCGGCCGCCAGCCCAGGCCGCGCAGCAGGTGCTCGCCGGCCGCGCGGCACAGGTCGGCGGTGGTCTGGTGCTCGGCCGCGCGGCGCCGCCGCTCGACGCCGATCATCTTGACCACGTCGCGCACGGCCGCCTCGCCGAAGCGCTCGACGAACGGCTGGTTCGACTGCTCCTGCGCGGGCAGGCAGGACACCACGCCGGCGAGGCGGGCGCCGCCGGCGCGCAGTTCGCGGCCGGCCGGGGCGAGCGGCGCGTCCAAGCTCAGCCCTTCTGCGCCTGGACCAGCGCCTCGATATCGGCGACGGTCAGGCAGTTGCCGAGCGCCTGGCCGTTCAGCAGCACGCCGAAGCAGTCGTCGGCCAGCGCGATGGTCGAGACGATCGCCAGCGAATCCCAGTTGTGGTCGGCCAGCACCAGGGCCGGCGAGACCTCGGCGGTGTCGATTTCGAAGACTTCCGCGAGCCCTTCGTAGAATGCGTTCATTGCGTTTCCTGCTAACAGTTCAACAGACAGCCGGCCCACGAGTAGCCGACGCCGAATCCGAGCAGCATCGCGCGCGCGCCCGGCGCGAGACGAGCTTCGCCGCGCAACTGCTCGAGCGCGAGCGGCAGCGTCGACGACACCGTGTTGCCGGTGTGCTCGACGAGGATCGGGAAGCGATCCTCGGGGATCTTCATTTTCTTGCGCAGCGCCTCGAGCATGAAGCGGTTCGCCTGGTGCAGCACGAAGCAGTCGATGTCCTCGCGCGCGAGGCCGGCGCGCTCCAGCAGCCGCTCGGCCGCGCGCGGCACCTCGGCCAGCGAGAAGGCCATCACCTCGGCGCCGTTCATGTAGAGATGCTCGTCGGTGCGCACGTTGCCGGAGGCGTCCTCGTGCTCGCGCGCGCTGTCGGCGCTGCGCGGCTCGCGGAACAGGCCCGCGCGCACCATCAGGTTCGGCGCGCCGCGCCCGTCGGTGCCGAACACGAACGGGCCGATCGGCTCGATGCCGTCGCCGGCGGCTTGCGGGTCGATGCCGATCGCGGTGGCGGTGGCGCCGTCGCCGAACAGCGTGCGCACGCTCTTGTCGAGCGGATGCAGGTATTTCGAATAGGTGTCGGCGGTCAGCAGCAGCACGCAGCGCGCGGCGCCCGTCTCGACCAGGCCCTTGGCGAGCGACAGGCCATACACGTAGCCCGAGCAGCCGAGGTTGACGTCGAAGGCGCCGGCATGGGTGCCGATGCCGAGCCGGTGCTGCAGCAGGCAGGCCGAGGCCGGCAGGATGTAGTCGGGCGCCTGGGTGCAGAGGATCACGAAGTCGACCTGCGCCGCGCTCACGCGCCCCTGCGCGAACAGCCGCCGGGCCGCGTGGAAGGCGAGGTCCGAGGCGGTCTCGCCGTCGGCCGCGATGCGTCGCTCGCGAATCCCCGTCTTGGCGAGGATCTTCTCGGCCGGCCATTCCGGATAGAGCGCGGCCAGCTCGTCGTTGGCCAGCACCGTGTCGGGCAGGTGGCTGGCGATGTCGAGCAGCGCGGCGCGCGTGGTCATCGACCGGCTCCGGCGATCAGGTTCACCACGCGATCGACGTTGTCGTCGGACAGCGCCGGGTAGATCGGCAGGCACAGCACGCGCCGCGAGATGTCGCGCGCCACCGGCAGCCGGTCCGGATGCGCCGAGGGCAGCCCGCGGTAGTTGGGGAAGTCCGAGATCAGCGGGTAGAAGTAGCGGCGCCCGTGGATCTCGTGATCGCGCAGCAACTGGTAGAGGCCGTCGCGCGAGAGCGCGTAGTCGTCGTCGACCAGGATCGGGAAGTACGAGTGATTGACGAGCTTCGCGTCGATCGGCGGCAGGCAGCGGATGCCGCGCACCCCGGCCAGTTGCCCGCGGTAGCGCGCGTCGATCTGCGCGCGACGGGCGAGCGCCGCGTCGAGGTGCTTGAGCTGCAGCATGCCGAAGGCCGCGTTGATCTCGCTCATCTTGCCGTTGATGCCGGCCGCCACCACCGTCACCTCGTCGACGAAACCGAAGTTCTTCAAGTGGTCGATGTGCTGCTTGGTCTTCGCGTCGGGGCAGACGATCGCGCCGCCCTCGAAGGTGTTGAACACCTTGGTGGCGTGGAAGCTCAGCACCGACAGGTCGCCGTGCCCGAGCACGCTGCCGGCGTCGGTATGCACCCCGAACGCGTGCGCGGCGTCGTAGATCACCTTCAGGTTGTAGTTGTCGGCGATGCGGCGGATCGCTTCCACGTCGCAGGGCCGGCCGTAGCAGTGCACCGGCATGATGGCGGTGGTCTGCGGCGTGATGGCGGCCTCGATCCTGGCCGGGTCGATGTTCAGCGTATGCGGGTCGATGTCGACGAACACCGGCTTGATGCCGTTCCAGAGCAGCGAGTGCGCGGTGGCGACGAAGGAATAGGGAGTGGTGATCACCTCGCCCGAGATCCGCAGCGCCTGCAGGGCCGTGACCAGCGCCAGCGTGCCGTTGGTGAACAGCGCCAGGTGCTCGACGCCCAGGTACTCGCAGAGCGCCTTCTCGAGCTGCTGGTGGAACGGGCCGCCGTTGGTCAGCACCTTGCTGTCCCAGATCTGCTCGAGATAAGGCAGGAATTCGGCGAGCGGCGCGAGATGCGGCTGCGTCACATAGATACGCTCGTCGGCGACGGGTTCGACGGCGCGCAGCGGCAGGGCATTCATCGTGCTTCTCCGGTGAGGGCGGCGGCCTCGGCATCGCGCGGCACGGCCTCGGTGGCAGCGGTGGCAAGCGAGCCGCGGTCGGGCGCGGTGAACGGAATCGGTGCCTCGCCGGCGCACCAGCGCCGCCAGGCGATCCGGAAGCTGTCCGAGACGGCCTGCGCGACGCGCTCGGGCTGGAAGCCCGCCGACTGGCGGCAGCGCTCGCGCATGCCGCCGCGCAGCGCGGCCAGGCCCTTCAGGTCGCCGGCCAGCGCGATGGCGCGGGCCACGAAATCGTCGGCGTCGTCGGCGACGAACTGCTCGAGCCCGACCGAGGACATCCAGACCGCGCCGGCGCGGCTGGCCAGCGTGTCGCCGCGGATCGTCAGGGTCGGCACGCCCATCCACAGCGCGTTGAGCGCGGTGGTCGAGCCCGTGTAGGGGAAGGTGTCGAGGCAGAAGTCGACATGGTGGTGCTGCTGCAGGTAGACCGCGGCCGGCGCGCGCGGCTGCAGGTCGAGGCGGTCGTGGCTGATGCCTTCGGCGCTGAACCAGCCGAGCAGCATGTCGACGCCGCCGTCGCGCGGGATCGAGCCGATCCGCATCCGCGAGCCCGGCACGGCGTGCAGGATGCGCGCCCAGACCGCGATCACGTCGTGGCGCAGCTTGTTCAGGCGGTTGAAGCTGCCGAAGGTCACGTAGCCGTTGTGCAGCGCCGGCAGCAGGTTGACGGGCGGCGCGTTCTCGGCGGGCTTGAAGGTGCCGCCGGCCGGCAGGTGGACGGTCTTCTCGCTGTACTGGCGCTCCATCTCGCCGAACGGCACGCCGAAGCGGTCCGCGAAGTGATAGTCGATCGCGTCCAGCCCGGTGGTGCCCGGGTAGCCGAGCCAGGTGACCTGCACCGGCGCCGGCTTGCGCGCGAGCGCGGGCAGCCGGTTGCGGCCGGTGTGGTTCGACAGGTCCATCATGATGTCGATCCGGTCGTCGCGGATGCGCTGCACCAGCCGGTCGTCGCTCAGGCCGGCCACCATGGTCCAGCTGCGCACGCAGGCGCGCATGCGCTCGGTGACGGAATCCTCGATGGTGTGGTTGTGATAGACGTGCAGCGACAGCGTCGGATCGTCCTTCAGCGCCTCGAGAATCGGCATCAGGTAGGACGACACCGCGTGATTGAACAGGTCGCCCGAGATCAGGCCGATCCGCAACTGGCGTTCCGGGTCGCGCTGGTTCGCGTGGCGCGGCCAGCGCGCGCGCACCGGAGCCTCGTGGATCTCGGCGAAGCGCCGGTGCTCGGCGTACAGCCGCTCGGCGTCGAGCCCCGGGTTGTGGGTCATGCAGAACAGCAGGTTGCTGTGCATCGCGGCGTCGCGCGGGGCGATCTCATGGGCGCGGCGGAACGAGGCCTCGGCCTCGGCGGTCGCGCCCAGTTCGCTGAGCGCGACCGCCAGCGAGCCATGCATGTGCAGCGAGTTCGGCGCCAGCTCGACCGAGCGCCGGCCGGCCACGATCGCTTCCTGGATGCGGCCCAGGGCGAGCAGGCTCATGCCCAGCACGCGGTGGGTTTCGGCGAAGCCCGGATCGATCTGGAGCAGACGGCGCGATTCGCGCTCGGAATCGACGAGGCGATTGGCCAGCCGCAGCACGTCGGCGTAGAGCGTGCCGATCAGCACGTCGGCGGGATCGAGTTCGGTGGCCTTGGCCAGCGGCTCGATCGAGGCCAGGTACTCGCCGTGCTGGTGCAGCGCGTTGCCCAGCGATTTCCAGCACCAGGCGTGATCGGGGTAGCGCTGCGCGAGTTGCCGCGCCAGCTTGGCGGCTTCCTCGAAGCGGCCCTTGTTGTAGAGCGCGGTGAAGCGGTTCACATCCTGCGGGGTGGGCTTGCGCGCGATCGGCGCCTGCACGGCGCGGGCGGCCGGCGCGGCGGCCTGGGCGGTGCCCTGGCCCGCCTGCGGCGTGGCGGTGGAGATCGAGAAGGTCACGGTGCGCGTCTCGGCGGGGCTGGCCGAGGCGGCCGCCACCACCGGCTGCCCGGCCGCCGCGGTGCCGACTATCGCCGCCTTGCCTTCGGCCGACAGCGACAGGCGATTGACCAGCCCGTCCACGGCCGGCCCATGCACGCCGAATTTCTGGCACATGCCGAGCATGGTCCAGGCTGCCGCGATGCGGCCCGCCTCGATCTGCGCGTTGATGTAGCTGACCCAGTACTGCCCGTTGTGCGGCGAGAGGCCGAGCACGACCTCGAAATCGGGCAGGGCCGCGGCCGGTTCGCCCGTCTGCACCTTGAGCACCGCCAGGTTGTAGCGGGCATCCGCGTGCTGCGGGTGGGCCGACAGGATCAGCTCGTAGAGCGTCCGGGCCTCGGCGAATTCGCCGCGGTGATGGCTGGCGAGCGCGCTGTCGAGCACCAGCGCGATATCCGCATCGAACTGTTGATCAGGCATCTGGCTGGCGGACGGCGTCGATTCGGACATGGCAAACCCGGGAGGGAACAAGCGATGATCGAAATTATCCGGCCGGGCAGCGCGGCTCGAAGCGTGGAACTGACCGGTAAACCGGCGTCAATTTCATCGATTTGCCGGTGTCCGCGCCAAAAAAACAGCCCGCGCGAGGCGGGCCTTGAGGTGAACGAGCACGCGCTCGTGCGCGTGAATTGTGATTATTCGGGTCTGACCGTATCGCGGCCGGTTCGCCGGCCGCCGCCGCTCAGTAGCGCAGCGCGGCCTGGCTGTTGTACTGTCTGGCCGAATCGAGCCGGCCCATGGCGGCACGGTATTCGTGCTGCAACTCGTCGCGCGCGTGCGACGAGGCGGCCATGGTGGCGGCGTCGATGGCCTGGATCTCGCGGATCATCAGCATCGCCTCGGGCGACTGCTGCGCCTGGATCGAGGTGAGATAGGGCTCGCGCGCGGCCACCAGCCGCCCGGCGCCCTCCCAGTCGGCCAGCTGCACCGCCCGGTCGATCTCGTGCGTCATCGCGAGAACCTGCCTGACGAGGGTGGTTTGATCCATGTCGCTTCTCCGTATCCCGGGCCGCTTACTTGTTGGTGGCCAGCGCGCCCGCGCTGTTGGTGCCGCCGAACAGCTGGGTCAGGTAGTTCTGGTTGGTCGTCATCTGCGCCAGCAGCGTGTTCAACTGGGTGAACTGGGTGTTGTATTGCGTGGTCAGCTGCGCGGCATAGGCGTTCAGCGTGGTCTGCTGGGAGGTGAGGCTGGTCAGGTCGCTCTGCACCGAGCTCACGCTGGTGGTCAGGATCCCCTTGGGCGCCGTGATGTTGGTGATCGCCTTGTTGAGCTGCTCGCCGATGCCGTTGGTGCCGTTGAACAGCGTGGCCGCGGCATTGGTGCTCTGCAGCGCGGTGGTCAGCGCGCCCTGGTCGATCACCAGGGTGCCGGCCGGCTGCGTCGAGTTGGTGCCGTCGGCGATGGTGATGCCCAGCGACTTGAGCGTGGCGCTCGCGCCGTTGTTGGTGACGCCGCCGCCGAGGATCGCCGAGAGCTGGTTCTGGATCGAATTGAGCGTCGAATCGCCGAACAGCGGGCCGCTTTGCGACGGGTTGCTGCTGTTGAAGGTGCCGACCGCCGAGTAGGTCGTGACCAGCGTGTTGTAGGCCTTCACGAAGGCGGTGATGGTGGAGGCCTGCGTGGTGGTGTCGGCGGCGATGGTCAGCGTCTGGGCGGCGGGCGGGTTGCTGACCGCGGCCTGCGTGAGGTTCAGCGTGACGCCGGCGATCGCGCCAGTGACGGTATTGGTCGCGCTCGAGCCGCTGACCGAGCCGATCTTGTACTGCGCGTCCTGCGCGGCGGTCGACTGGCTCCAGCCGGAGGTGGACGGGATCGACGAGCCGCCGCCGCTGGTGCTCGGCGTCGAGGTGACGCTCAACTGCGACAGGCCGTTGTCGGTGCTGGCGTTGGCCGTCACGTTGATGGTGTTGGCCGCGCCGCTGGCCTTCGAGCTCAGCACCAGATGCGCGCCGTCGGTGCCGTTCACGATGGTGGCGGACACGCCGGGATTGTTCGGGTCGTTGTTGATCGCGTCCTTGATGCCGGCCAGCGTGTTGTTCGACGAGCTGATGTTGATCGTCGAGCTCTTGGTGCCGACCTGCAGCGTCAGGCTGCCGGTGCCGAGCTGGGTGGTGGCGCCGAAGGCCGGCGAGGACAGCGATTGCGACTGGGCGATCTGCGAGACGGTGACCTGGTAGGTGCCGGCCTGCGCGCCGACGCCGGCGCTCGCGGTCAGGCCGTTGCCGGTGGCGGTCGCGGTGTAGGTTTGCGCGAGCGAGCCGTCGGCCAGCGAGGCGAGCGAGGTCTGCAGCGTCGACAGGGCGCTCTGCAGGCTGGCATAGGCCTGGTTCTTCAGGTTGTCGTTGGCGATCGAGGTCGACAGCAGCACGCCCTGGGCGGCGACCTTCGAGTTGACCAGCGCCGACACCAGCGTATTGACGTCGAGCCCGGTGTTGCCGGTCGAGCCGCTGATGATCGACTGGGCAGCTTCCTGCAGCGCCTGGTTGCTGTTCAGCGCGTTGTTGCTGCTCTGCGACGTGCTGGTGGTCGCGTTCGAGCTGCTGTTGCTGGTCGAGGGAATCGTGGACATCGCGTGGCTCCGTGGGCGCCGTCGATGGCGCAGGCGAATCTGAATCTGATGGCGTTGCGGATCGTGGCGGATGCTACGGCAAACCGCGGGAAAACGGTACGGCGAAAAACACTGCCCCGTAAGGACAAAAAGCGCGCGACGGCCACGAGGAAGGTTGCGCCGTCGCACGAACGGACCGCCCATGAAGGCGCGGCCCGGGTTTTCAAAGCAGTACCGCGACAGCCTTACTGCAGGAGCTTCAGGACCTGCTGCGGCAGCGAGTTCGCTTGCGCGAGCACCGAGATGCCGGCTTGCTGCAGCACTTGCGCCTTGCTCAGGTTCGCGGTTTCCTGCGCGAAGTCCGCGCTCTGGATCTGCGACTGGGCCGACGACAGGTTGGTCGAGTTGGCCTGCTGCGTTTGCGCGACGGCTTGCAGACGGTTCTGCGTGGCGCCCAGCGTGGCTTGCAGGTTGTTGATGGTGGACAGCGCGTTGGCGACCGAGAAGATCGTCTGGTTGGCGCCCGTGGCGGTGCTGATCGACAGGTTCGAGACGGTCGGCGGCGCGTTCACGGCGTTGATCTGCGTGACCATCTGGGCTGCCGCGCTGGCCAGTGCCGCCGACATGCCGCTCGTCGCGCCGGTGGCCAGCGTCAGGTTCGTGACCGCCGTGCCCGTGCCCGCTGCCGTGCCGGTCGTGAAGATCGCGCCGACTGCCGTCGAGCTCAGTGCCTGGCCGTTCTGGTCGGTGAAGGTGAAGCCGCCCTTGCCGTCCGACAGCACGCTGACCGAGGTGATGGCCGGTTGCGCGGCCGTCGTGGCGGCGCCGTTGGCGTCGAGCGACAGGCCCTGGATCGTGCCGACGTTCTGGCCTTGCGGCACCAAGCCGCCACCGATCTTGGCCGCCGACAGGCTCTGGCTCAGGTCGAGCGTGACCGTCTGGCCGACGTTCGCGCCAACCTGGAAGGTGACGATGCCGGCCGAACCGTCGAGCAGGTTCTTGCCGTTGAAGTTCGTCTGCGAAGCGATACGGTTCACTTCCGCGATCTGGTCGGCCACTTCCTGCTGGGCGGCGACCTGGTCGCTTTGCGACAGCGTGCCGTTGGCGGCTTCCGTCGCCAGCGTGCTGATACGCTGCAGGCTGGTGGTCAGGGCCGACAGCTGGCTCGATGCCGTCTGGATCAGCGAGACCGCGCTGTTGGTGTTCTGCACGCCCTGGTTCAGGCCGTTGATCTGCGTCTGCATGCGCGTGGCGATCGCCAGGCCTGCCGCGTCGTCGGCCGCGCTGTTGATGCGGTTGCCCGAGGACAGGCGGGTGATGGCTTGCGACAGAGCGCTTTGCGAGCCGTTCAGGTTCTGCTGAGCGACCAGCGAGTTGATGTTGGTATTGATTCCGAGCATGGAAATTCTCCTAAGTGAGCCGAGAGCCTTTAAACAAGCCAACGTGGGCATCGGCGGTGCACTCGTTCATTGCTGGCCGCCTCAGAGCAGGATTTCGGCGGGCCGAAAAAAAACTTGAGGGGGAGTTTTCGATGTGGATCGATTTTTCCGGGATTTTCGCTCCCGCCTCGACGATTTCCAGTGGTAGCGATGAAAGCCGTCTCGGGCGCGGGATTGCGGGTGCGGGGGATCGAGGGCCGGATGTAGGGCAGGGCGCCCGGGCGGGCATCGCGGCGCCCTGCCGTGCTTGTCCTCGTGGTTATTCGGATACGGCGCCACCCCGGCAAAGTCGTAAACACCTAGCCGAACGAATGTTTACCTGCTAGCATGGCGGGCTGAATTGAGATTTCTGTCAAGCCTCTGCCGTTTTCGGCATGTCCAAGCTGGCAGTCAAACGCGGCGCCGGTTGCAGGTTGCCGAGCGTTTCGCGGTGCATTCCGCCTCTCTTTTCCGGCCTCCGAGGCCACAAAACCCGCTCGTTTCGCCAGTTCGTGGGAACGCCCGGAAGGCCGGTGCGTGGCGCTTGGCCGCTACGTTTTTGACCGTATCAAGCAATTTAGGAACGACATGACGACGATTCTTCTGAAGGAAAACGAGCCGTTCGAAGTAGCGATCCGCCGCTTCCGCCGCGCGATCGAAAAGAACGGCCTGATCGCTGAGCTGCGTGAGCGCCAGTCGTACGAGAAGCCGACTGCCGTGCGCAAGCGCAAGAAGGCCGCGGCCGTGAAGCGCCTGCACAAGCGCCTGCGCAGCCAGATGCTGCCGAAGAAGCTCCACTAAGCTTCCCAGGTCCGTATCCGGACGGCGGTGCCCCTTTCGCGAGGGGCACCGCCGTTTTGCTTTGGGGCGGCGAATACAGGATGGCGGGATGGCGCCGGGCCGCGGCGCCCCAGGCTCAGGCCGCCGATTTTTTCGCCGCGGTGCGTTTGGTCGGAGCGGATTTCGCCCTGGCTGCAGGTTTTGCCGCGGCGGGCCTGGCCGCCGCCCGCTTCGCGGCGCTCGCCGGCTTGCCGAGCGTGGCGCCGAGCTTCGCGCACTCATCCCGGCACGGGCAGCCGAATTCGTGGTCGTTGACCATGCCGATCGCCTGCATCAGCGCGTAGCAGATGGTCGAGCCGACGAACTTGCAGCCATGGCGCTTGAGCGCCTTGCTCAGCGCCTCGGATGTCTCGGTCGAGGCCGGCGCGTCGCGATACGAATCCCAGCCGTTCAGCCGCGGCTTGCCGTCGACGAAGGACCACAGGAAGGCCGCCAGCGAGCCATGCTCGGCGCGAATCCGCTGCACCGCGAGGGCATTGGTGACGACCGACTCGATCTTGCCGCGATGGCGCACGATGCCCGGGTCCAGCAGCAGCTTCTCGAGCCGCGCGGGCGTGAAGCGCGCCACCTCGTCGACCTCGAAATTGGCGAAGGCGGCACGATAAGCCTCGCGCTTGTTGAGGATCGTCGACCAAGACAGCCCGGCCTGCGCGCCTTCCAGGATCAGCATCTCGAACAGGTAGCGCTCGTCGTGCGAGGGCCGGCCCCATTCGGTGTCGTGATAATGCGCATCGGCGTCCGTGCGGACCCAGTTGCAGCGTTCGCCCATCGATCGATTCTCCTCGTTCAACCTGCCGGTCCGCCCGTTCGCGAGCCGCCGTCAGCATAGCCGAAGCGGCACGCGGCGCGACGATGCGGTTAAGCTCCCGGTTCATGATCATTCCCGTCGCACCTTCCGGAGAGCATTTCCCGATGACTGAGCCCACCTACCTGATCGGCATCGACGGCGGCGGCACCGGCACGCGCGCGGTGCTGGCCGATGCGCGGGGGCGCGAGCTCGGGCGCGGCACCGGCGGCCCCTCGGGCCTGGCGCTCGGCATCGACGGCGCCTGGCGCTCGATCGGCGAGGCCTGCGCCGAGGCCTTCGCGCAGGCCGGGCTCGCCCTCGACTGGCGCGGCTGCGTGCTGGGTTGCGGGCTGGCCGGCAGCAACCACGCCGGCTGGCTGCGCGCCTTCGTCGAGGCCGCGCCGGTGGCGGCGCTGGCGATCGAGAGCGATGCCTACACCACGGTGCTGGGTGCGCACGGCGGCGAGGCCGGCGTGATCGTCGCGCTCGGCACCGGCAGCATCGCGGCCGCGCTCGATGCCGGCGGCACCTGCCGGATCGCGGGCGGCTACGGCTTTC
>NZ_VWWK01000007.1:0-111712 GCF_011753035.1 Burkholderia sp. Ax-1720
GAGGATTTCGCGCCGTCCGCGGCGCGTGCCGCCCGCGCGCCGGGTGCCGACGATGGCGCCGAACCGGCTTCGGCAGCCGTGTCGCCCGCCGCCGCCGGCCTGGCCGCCGTGCAGGCATCGCGCGCATGAGCGGCGTGCCGATCGCCGATGCGGCGCAGCCCGGCATGAGCTCCGCCTCGACGCTCGACGCGCCGGGCGAACTGACGCGCGCCAGCGGCGGCGCCGCGCCGCCCGGCGCCTTCGACGCAGGCACGCAGCCGCCGCCCGGCGAGGCCGAGCAGCCCATGCGCGGCGCGCGCCTGGCGCTGCTGACCTTCGCGCTGTCGCTGGCCACCTTCATCGAGGTGCTCGACTCGACCGTCACCAACGTGGCCGTGCCCTCGATCTCGGGCAGCCTGGGGGTGTCGAACAGCCAGGGCACCTGGGTGATCAGCTCCTACTCGGTGGCGGCCGCGATCGCGGTGCCGCTGACGGGGTGGCTGGCGCGCCGCTTCGGCGAGCGGCGCCTGTTCGTCACCTCGATCGTGCTGTTCACGCTGACCTCCCTGCTGTGCGGCATGGCCAGCGACCTGAACGTGCTGGTGGTCTGCCGCGCGATGCAGGGGCTGTTCTCCGGGCCGATGGTGCCGCTCTCGCAGACCATCCTGATGCGCGCCTTCCCGCAGGACAAGCGCACGCTCGCGCTGGCGCTATGGGCGATGACGGTGCTGCTCGCGCCGATCCTCGGCCCGGTGGTGGGCGGCTGGATCGTCAGCAATTACTCCTGGCCGTGGATCTTCCTGATCAACCTGCCTGTCGGGCTGTTCTCGTTTACGGTCTGCGTCTCGCTGCTCAAGCCGGCCCGCGACGACGGCCGCGCCGGCCCGATCGACGTGGTCGGCATCGCGCTGCTGGTGATCGGCGTGGGCGCGCTGCAGGCCATGCTCGACCTCGGCCACGATCGCGGCTGGTTCGATTCGACGCTGATCCGCACGCTGGCCGTGGTGGCCGCGCTGTCTATCGTCTCGCTGCTGATCTGGGAGCGCGGCGAGGCCCACCCGGTGGTGGACCTGAGCCTGTTCCGCGATCGCACCTTCTCGTTCTGCGTGCTGATCATCTCGCTGGGGATGATGGTGTTCTCGGTGGTGGGCGTGGTGTTCCCGCTCTGGCTGCAGACCGTGATGGGCTACAACGCCTTCCATTCGGGGCTGGCCGCCTCGCCGCTCGGGGTGCTGGCGCTGCTGTTCTCGATCCTGGTGGGCCTCTATTCGAGCCGCTTCGACGCGCGCGTGCTGGCCAGCTTCGGCTTCCTGGTGTTCGCCTGCGTGCAATGGCACAACGCGCATTTCTTCACGCTGAACATGACCTTCCTGCAGGTCATCACGCCCGGGTTGATCCAGGGCATGGGCCTGCCGTGCTTCTTCGTGCCGCTCACGGCGGCCACCCTGTCGCGCATCCCGGACGACAAGCTGGCGGCCGCCTCCAGCCTGTCGAACTTCCTGCGCACGCTGTCGGCCGCGTTCGGCACGGCGATGAGCGTGACGCTGTGGGAGAACCGCGCGACCTTCCATTACGACGTGGTCTCGCAGGCGGTGCGCAAATCCGACGGCAACACCCAGCGCTACATCGACGCCCTGCATGCCAGCGGCATCAGCGGCACGCGCGAGCTGCTGTCGATCAGCAACGTGGTGCAGAAGCAGGCCTACATGATGGCCACCAGCGACATGTACTTCATGGCCAGCATGACCTGCCTGCTGCTGGCCTGCCTGATGTGGATGACGCGCCCCAGGCGCGGCGCCGCGATGACGATCGGACATTGAGGGGAGCCGCGCCATGACCGCCAGCGCCGGGCCGCTCGCCAACGATACGGGGAACACCATGACACTCGGGGCATTGATCATCCTCTACCATCCGAGCGCGGCGCAGCTCGCGCGGATCGGCGAACTGGCGGGCGACTGCGATGCGCTGGTGGTGGTCGACAACACGCCCGGCGGCGATCCCGCCGCGCGCGCGCTGGCCTTGCGCGAGGGCATCGAGCTGATCGCGCACGGCAACCGCGGCGGCATCGCCGGCGCCTACAACGCCGGGCTTGCCGCCCTCTACGCGCGCGGCATGGATGCCGTGGCGCTGTTCGACCAGGACTCGAGCGTGCCGCCGCGCTTCTTCTCCACCATGCGCGAGGTCTGCGCCGGTTTCGGCGCGCGCGCCTTCCTGGCCGGTCCGCGCATCTTCGACGAGAACGAGCAGCGCTACCTGCCCGAGCTCGCCACCAACGGCGTGACCGTGCGGCGCCTGGCGATGCGCGCCGACACGCCGGCGCAGCGCTGCGCCTTCCTGATTTCCTCGGGCAGCGTGATCTCGCGCGAGGCCTACGCGCGCCTCGGCCGCTTCGACGAAGCGCTGTTCATCGACCACGTCGATACCGAATACTGCTTTCGCGCGCTGGCGCGCGACGTGCCCGTCTACGTGGTGCCCTCGCTGGTGCTGCCGCATCGGATCGGCAACAAGCGCCGCCATCGCTTCGGCCCGTTCGAGATCTCGGCCATGAACCATCCCTGGTATCGCCGCTACTACAGCGCGCGCAACGCCGTTCAGCTCGGCATGCAATACGGCATGCGCTTCCCGGTGGCGATCGTGCCGAACCTGCTGACCTTGTGGCAGGTGGTGCAGATCGTGCTCTGCGAGGACGACAAGGGCGCCAAGCTCAAGGGCATCTGGTTCGGCATCGCCGACGGCCTGTTCGGGCGCCTGGGTTCGCTCGACGAGGCGCGCCCGGGCTGGGCCGCGCGACTTGGCGAGAGGGTGCGCCACGGATGAAGCGGAGCTTCCTGCCGGCGCGTCCGGCACTCGCGGGCGGCGTACTCGCGGCGATTCTCGCGCTGGCCGGCTGCGTGCCGTCCGGCTTCAAGACCACCGTGCAGCCACGCGTGCCCGGCGCGAATGCGCTGGCCGGCCTGGCCACGAGCGGCACCGCCGGGCAGCCGGCGGGTGCGTGGCCCGCGCCCGACTGGGTCAGGCAGCTCGGCGACGCGCAGCTCGACCAGCTGGTGGCCGAAGCCTACGAGAACAGCCCGAACCTGCAGGCCGCCAAGGCGCGCATCGCGATCGCCCAGGCGCAGTTGCAGCAATACGACTCGATGACGGGGCTGGTCGGCACGGCCGGCGGCTCGGTCACCAAGGCGCGCGTGCCGCGCAGCGACGGCGTGGCCAACGTGCGCGCCGGCGGCGTGAACGTGCCGGTGGACCTGTTCAGCGACCCCGGCATCTCGTCCTCGTCGCTGTATGCCGGCTTCAACTACCAGATCGATCTCTGGGGGCGCAACGCGGCCGCCACGCGCGGGCTGCTGTCGAACCGCGATGCCGCGCGCGTCGACGCCGAGCAGGCGCGGCTCACGCTCGCGGTGGCGCTGGTCACGCTGTATTGCCAGCTCGACCAGGCCTATGCGCAGCGCGACCTGTTGCAGGAGAAGCGCCGCGCCAGCGACCAGATCGACGCGGTGCTGCGCGAGCGCGCGGCGCGCGGCATCGACAACGCCTACGACGCGAACGACGCCGCCATCAAGCGCGGACGTCTGATCAAGCAGCTCGCGCAGGTCGACGAGCAGATCCAGCTGGCCCAGGTGCAGATCGGCGTGATGACGGGCAAGGGCCCCGAGCGCGGGCTCGCGTTGAAGCGCCCGCATCCGGGCGACCTGGTCGATGCGCCCTTGCCGGCGCAACTGCCGGTGGACCTGCTGGGCCGGCGGCCCGACATCGTCGCCGCGCGGCTGCGCGTGCAGGCCGCGTTCTCGGCCGTCGACGGCGCCAAGGCCGATTTCTACCCGAACCTGAATCTCTCGGCGATCGGCGGGCTGTTCGCGCTGACGCCGGCCGGCCTGTTGAAGGGCCGTGCCTTCGGCGGCTCGATCGGGCCGGCCGTGACCCTGCCGATCTTCGATCGCGGCCGGCTGAAGGCGAAGCTGGCCGGCGACGTGGCCAATGCCGACCTCAGCATCGCGCTCTACAACAAGACCGTCGACGAGGCGCTGGGCCAGGTGGCCCGCCAGTTGACCCAGCTGCGCACCGTCGATACCTTGCTCGCCGAGCAGCAGCACTCGGTGGACGCCGCGCAGAAGATCGTCGACATCGCCGACGAGCGGCACCGCCGCGGCTTCGGCATGGAGAAGGACGTCAACAATGCGCGGCTGACCCTGGTGGACGAGCGCACCCAGTTGATCGACCTGATGGCCGAGCGGCGCGCCTTGCGCGTCGGGCTGATCGATGCGCTGGGCGGCGGCTTCGACGTCACGAAGCTGGCCGCGCCCGCGATCGCGCATTACGAGCTTGCTTTCCCCGCCCACGACCGACTCACCGATTCGCACTTCGACTGACCGCATGCACGACGACAACAACAAGGCGCGCCGCGAAGCCACCGGCGCAACGCAGGATGCAGGCCGGCTCGAGGCGAAGCGCGCGGCGCGGCGCCGTCACTTCGCGCTGTTCTTCGGCCTGGTGGCGATCCTGGCGATCGCCGCCGCGATCTACTGGTTCCTCAGCGGGCGTTACCGCGAGGAGACCGACGATGCCTACGTGGCCGGCAATATCGTGCAGGTCGCCGCGCAGGTGCCGGGCACCGTGATCGACGTGCTGGTCAGCGACACGCAGCGCGTGAGCGCGGGGCAGACGCTGGTGCGGCTCGACGATGCCGAGGCGGCGGTATCGCTGGCGCAGGCCAGGGCGCAGCTCGCGCAGGCGGTGCGGCAGGCGGCCAACGCGGGCGTGTCCAACGCGATGTATGCCGATGCGGTGAGCGCGCGCCAGGCCGACCTGGAGGTGGCGCGACGCGCCTACGAGGCGCGCGCGCATGCCAGCGTCGAGGTGGTCTCTCCCGAGGAGCTGGCGCGTGCCCGCGCGCAGATGGTCGGCGCGCAGGCGCAACTGGCCGCCGCCCAGGCGCAGCTCGAATCGGCGCGCGTGCTCGGCAGCCGGCTCGCGGTGGAGGACAACCCCTCGGTGGTGCAGGCCGCCGCGCAGTTCAAGCTGGCCTGGCGCAACCTGAAGCGCGCCACCATCGTCGCGCCGGTGGACGGCACGGTCGGCCAGCGCGCGGTGCAGGTCGGCCAGCAGGTCGGGCCCGGCGTGCCGCTGCTGTCGCTGATCCAGTTGAAGGCGCTGTGGATCGAGGCCAATTTCAAGGAAGGGCAGATCCGCAACATGCGCGCCGGGCAGCCGGTCAGCATCGTGTCGGACATCTATGGCTCGAAGGTGGTGTATCGCGGCCATGTGGAGGGTTTCTCGGCCGGCACCGGCAGCGCCTTCTCGATGCTGCCCTCGCAGAATGCGGCCGGCAACTGGATCAAGGTGGTGCAGCGCGTGCCGGTGGTGATCTCGATCGAGCCGGCTGACCTGGCGGCGCATCCGCTGCGCATCGGCTTGTCGATGCAGGTGACGGTCGACACGCATGAGCGCGGCGGGCACCTGCTCGACAACGAATCGCCCTTGCCGGGGCAGAGCACGCGCGTGCACGACAGCGTGGCGGCCGAGGCCGACGCGGCGGCGGACGCGGTGATCCGGGCCAACAAGAGCCGCTGACACCAATCATCAAGCCGGGCGGCCCTTCATCCGTCCTGCAATTGCTGCCGCGTGTTGCGCGTCGAGTCGTAGTGCGTTTGGCCGTCGTAGGCCAGGTTGATCTGCCGGTTGCCGGTGACGAAGGTGTTGGTGCCGTTGAGGGTCAGCCCGCCGATCGGGTCGATCACGAGCGGCCCCGACGGCTGGATGATCCGCACCGGCCGCTGCAGGACGGTCGCTATCAGTTGCGGGGCAAAATCCCCGCCGATATTGCGCCAGCTGCGGCTGGTCAGGATGTCGTCGACGATCCGGTTCAACTGCTCGCCGGTGGTGAATACCTGGAAGTAGGCGGCGTTGTCGAGGATCAGCTGCGCCACGCGCTGCCGCAGCACCGCCGGGTCCGCCGCGATGCCGTCCAGGTAATGGATCTGGTCCAGCACCGCCGCGTAGAAGCAGTTGCCGTCGCCGGCCACCGGTTGCGGCGCCAGGCCCTCGTCGTTCAGATGGATATCGAGGTTGCGCTGGTTGATGTCGATAAAGCCTTTTTTCGCGAACTCGGCGATCACGTCGAGCAGCAACTGGCGGGCGTTCCAGATCTGGTCGAACGCGTCCTGCGTGCCCCCTTTGTCGGGATGGTGCAGCAGCAGCAGCTTATGGCTCTCCTCCTTGATCAGCTTCCCAAGGCTCGGCAACTGCACCACCTGATCTCGTTTCTCGAGGCGACCCGACAGCCCCAGCGTCTCGAGCGCCGCGTTGATCCTCTCCAGCGAGACGTTGCGCGGGTCGGTGCCCTCGTCGGCGTCGAGGTCGAGGAACTCGTCTCCGTCGTCCTCGGTGTCGCTTTCGTCGCTGTAGTAACCGTCGACGGTCTCGAGCAGCTCGTCCACCAGCGAATCGCCGAGGTAGTCCTCGAGGCTTTCCAGGTCGTAGCGGTCGGCGTCCTTGCTGAAGCCGAACAGCGCGCGGCCCGCCACCTGGCCGCCCTTCGGGGCGCCGCCCTTGGTAGCCCAGGCCGACACGAACAGGCCGTTCTTGCGATTGAAGGCCTGCTGGAACGTCAGTTGTCCCAGCGCGATGCGCCGCAACAGCGCGCGCGCGAGCTTGTCGGCGCCGGGCACGCGCGTGCTGTGCGGCTCGATGAATTGCGTGAGCAGCAGGAACAGCGACCTGGCCTGGCCCTGGCGGTCCTTGCCGCTGGTTTCGCCCGATTCGATCGCGCTCAGGATGTCGAATGCCACCTCGGCATCCCGGCCCTTGAAGTGCGCGATGACGTCGTCGTAGTTGCTGGGGATCTGCTTGTCCGAATACGCGGACGAGTCGAGATAGAGGAACGGTTGGCCGCCGAATCCGCGCCGGTAATAGCCCCGCGTGTCGCCCAGGTCGATCTGCGAATAGGCGGGGTTGATGTCGGGATTGAGTTGCGGGCTGTACGGGATCAGGGCCAGGCCGGCGCTGGGGGCGCTCCCGAGCAGGCGTACGAAGTCCGCTTCCTTGTAGCCGTAGTTGAACCTGGCCTGCTTCTTGAAGATGCGTCGCCTGCCCTTCGGGCGAGCCTTCTTGAACTGGTTTCTGAGGCGCGACCAGGCCAGCTTCTCGAACAGGCGCTTGCGTTCCTCGTCGTTGAACTTGCCCAGTTGGGCAGGGCCGGCGGCAGCGGGGCTCGCGGCGGCGGGGAGCGGCGCGAGCGTGGCCGGCGTGCCGGCCGCGCGATCGGGCGTCAGGCCGGCGGCCTTGCGGCCCATCACGTCGGCCTCGCGTTCGAGGGCGGCGTCGTCATTGACGGGCAGCCCGGCCGCCTGCGTGGTGGTCGCGACGCGGCCTTGCGCCTGTTGCACGAGGTGCCAGGCCTCGTGCGGCAGGTGCGCCTGCTTGCCCGGCGCGATGTGAATCTCGTGGCCCCGCGCATAGGCATGCGCCATCAGTTGCGCCGGCCGGGACGAGTTGTAGCTGACCTTGACCTTGTCGAGGCTGTAGCCGGACAGCGATTCGATGCCGGCCTTCAGCCGATCGGGCAGGCCGGTGCGGTTGGCCGGCGCGTTCCGGCTTGCCGGCCCGGCCGCCGTGGACGGCCCGGCGGAATCGGGGCTGGCCGCCGCGTTCGTCGCGCGCCGCTGCAAGGGGCTGCCGGCCGCCGCTGCGTAGTGGAACTCGCCCATCGCGACCAGATGCTCGGCCTGCGGCGCGAGGCCGGGCGCGGGCGGGGATTCCCGAGCTTCGACGCGCTTGGGCGCCATGGCGGGCGCGATCAGGCTGGTTTTCCTGGAGCCGGGCATCGTCGTTCTGTCCTGGACGGGCAATGCGGAGTCGAAGCAGCAAGGTCCGGCAAGTATAACGGCCCGGGCGCGGCCGGATGCTGTCCGGTCGATCCTTCCGATCGCCGCGATTTTCCGCGGATATTGGCCGTGCCAATTCAAATAAAATCGGCATGGCGGATTATCGAATATCACATTGATGTAACTACTTAAAAGTTGGATAAAATCCATCGATTCGAAAATTTTCCATTTACCTATCAAAGTAAACAGGTGTATTTTCGAGGAAAAATACTATCCTTGCTTCCGGTAAGTTTCGCGCGCGGCAACGGCCCAGGAAGCCCGATCCGCCAATCGAGCCTGTTCGTCGATGGCATGGAAAACCATGCTGGACATGAATTCTCGGCGCTTCTTTCAATTCCGGATATTGCAACGGTGCCGTTCGCTGCGGCCGGTCCGTGCAATGGATTCCGTTTCGATCAATTCGCCGGTCAATATCAAAATGAAAATCGCCGGCCTGATTTTGCATGTAGTGCCTTGTGGTTGAAAGTGTCTGGCCGATTAAAGATGGATAAATGTTCCATTACCCTCAGGAGATGATTTTGAACGCAAAAATGATAAATGGTCTGGTGATCGGGCTTTCCAGTCTCGTGCTGGCGGCATGTGGCGGAGACGACGGCGCCGGCGGCGCGAGCCTGCTGAAGGCGCAGGCGACGCCCTCGGTGCAGGCGGCGGCGAACACGGCGGCCGCGGCGGCGCTGCCCTCGAATTTCATTTTCAGTGCCTACAAGGACATCACGATCAACCTGAACTGGAACACCAACGTCATCTCGACGGCGGTGACCGGTTCGCTGCAGCCGGTCCTGAGCGTGCTGCCGGCCAAGCTGAAGACGCTGACCTGGTCGTTCGCCACCGGCGAGTGCGGCAGCGAGAGCTGGTCCGGGCTGACGGGCTCGCAGGTGGCCGCGGCCAATGTGCAGAACATGGTCAACGCGGGCCGCAACTACATCATCTCGACGGGCGGCGCGGCCGGTTCGTTCAGCTGCGGCTCGGACGCGAATTTCACCAAGTTCATCAACACCTATAACTCGGCCAACCTGAAGGGCATCGATTTCGATATCGAGGCCGGCCAGAGCCAGGCCGTGATCAACGCCCTGGTGCAGCGCGTGAAGGCCGCCCAGCCTAAGTACCCGAACCTGCGCTTCAGCTTCACGCTCGCCACGCTGGGCGGCAACGCCGCGCAGAGCCTGGGCGACACGGGCGTGGTGGTGATGAACGCGATCAAGGCCGCCGGCCTGCAGAACTACACCATCAACCTGATGACGATGGACTACGGCAGCGCGAACGCCAGCAACTGCACGCTCAACGGCAGCGGCCAGTGCGACATGGGCAAGTCGGCGGTGGCCGCGGCCAACAGCCTGCACAACTACTGGGGCGTGCCGTACAACCAGATCGAGCTGACCCCGATGATCGGCGGCAACGATACGCAGGGCGAGACCTTCACCCTGGCCGACGTCGCCACGGTGTCGAGCTTCGCGCAGCAGAACGGCCTGGCCGGCGTGCACTTCTGGTCCTTCGACCGCGACAACGACTGCACGCAAAGCTGGGCGTCGCCGACCTGCAACAGCTACGGCCAGGCCGGCACGCTGGGCTTCACGAACCGCTTCATCTCGGCGCTGGGGCTGTGAACGCCTGAGTACCCGAGCCTAGCCTGACGGGCCGCGCCTTCCGGGAGGAAGGCGCGGCCTTCGCACGTTTATCGTGCGGCGAGCGCGTCGTGCCAGGTCAACGTGGCGCCAGCACCGATTCCGGCGGCGAACAGGGCCGTTGCCAGCATCGCGTGGCCTCGCGCCGAAAGCAGCGAGGCCAGCGGCACCAGCGCCAGGATCACCAAGTTGTTGAGCGTTTCGGCGCTGGCTAGCACCGTGCCCTTGTCGCCGGATGAGCGCTCGGCCAGCACCGTGGTGGCCAGCGGCGCGCCGGCACCAAGCGCGGCACCCCAGGCCGCGAGGCAGGCCAGCGCCGCTGCCAAGGGCAGCGGCCACGCGTGAAAGGCCAGCACCGAGACGAGCAGCACGATCACCATCGTCCTCAACGCGCGTTCCTCGCCGCCGGCCAGCTCACGCAGCCGCCCGGCCGCCAGGTTGCCGATGCCGAGCCCGATGCCGAACACGCTCATGCTCAGTCCGAGCCGCGCGACGTCGAAACCATGGCGCTGTCGCAATACTTCCCCGGATAGCAGAAAGGCGGACACGGCGGTGCCGTTCCAGAGCCCTTTTGCCAGCAGCGGCCGTGTGATGGACGCCACCTGCAGCCAGCGCCAGCTACTCGAACCGGGAAATGCGCGCGGCGCGTGGTCGTTCGGCAGGTGACGCGCGCCGAGCAGGAGCACGACGAGGCAGCCCGTCGAATTCGCCACGAACGGCGCGCGCCAGCCGGCCCAGGCGGTGAGCAAGCCTGCCAACGCCGGCCCGAGCACGATGCCGAGCGTCATACCCAGCATGACAGCACCCATTGCCGAGGCGTGGCGCGCTCGCGCTACCCGTTCGGTGACCATTGCGAACGCGCCCGGAATGATGATGGCCGAAGCCAGGCCGCCAAACACGCGCAAGCCGATCGCCGCGTCGAGCGTGGGCGAGAAAGCGACGCCCAGCCCATCGATCGCGAACGCGAGCAGGGCAAGACACAGCAAACGACCGCGCGCGACCCGATCGGCGAGCCTGCCGAGCAGGGGCGCGGCGATTGCATAGGCCAGCGCATAGGCTGAGACCAGCCAGGCGACGCGTGTCGTATCGGCTCCGAAGGCGGCACCGAGCGGCGCGAGCATCGTCGAGAGCATGAATTCACCGGCGCCGATGAAGAACACCGACAGCGACAGCACGAGCAGCAAGGCGCGTTCGGCGCGAGCGCGCCGCGAGATAGTCGAAGCGGGCAAGGGAGCCTCCCGAAGACAAGAAACGAATGGGGAACATCGGCCAGAAAGGAGCCGTGAAGCGGAACGAAGGGGGAAACGCCGGCGCGAAAGGCCGGGAGGGTGGAACCGGGCGAGAGGTGAGTCCGTGGCGCGAAAGGCCGCGAATGAGGCGAGGCGGGAGCGGATGCAGCACCTCGTGCCGATCCGTTTCGCGATCATGGCGCGTTGCCGCGATGCGGTCAAGCGGCCCGCGAAATCCCGCTTCCGCGTCCCGGCGGCGCTCACATCGCAGCGCAACAAGAGCCGCGCACATTGCGCAATCCACGGCAATCCCTCGCGTTGCCGATGTCGGCCACGGTCAACCGCGTGTCGGGTTTTGCACGCCGTGCGCCCCGGCCCGCGGACTACCCTCTGTGGGCTTGCTGCCCGACCCGCGCGCGGCCGCGCCGGGCGACGCGCAGCACCCAGCCAGACAGACAGGAGACGAAGCGATGAGCAGCAATCGAGGAGTCGTGTATCAGGGCCCGGGCCAGGTCGAGGTGCAGAAGATCGACTATCCGCGGATGGTCGATCCGAGCGGTCGCAAGATCGGCCATGGCGTGATCCTGAAGGTGGTCAGCACGAACATCTGCGGCTCCGACCAGCACATGGTGCGCGGCCGGACCACGGCGCCGGTCGGCCTGGTGCTCGGCCACGAGATCACCGGCGAGGTGATCGAGCTGGGCGGCGACGTGGAGACGCTCAAGATCGGCGACATCGTCACGGTGCCGTTCAACGTGGCTTGCGGGCGCTGCCCGATGTGCCGCGAACAGAGCACGGGCGTGTGCCTGAACGTCAATCCGGCGCGCGCCGGCGGCGCCTATGGTTATGTCGACATGGGCGGCTGGATCGGCGGCCAGGCCGAATACGTGCTGGTGCCCTATGCCGACTTCAACCTGATCAAGTTCCCGGATCGCGACCAGGCGATGGCGAAGATCCGCGACCTGACCTGCCTGTCCGACATCCTGCCCACCGGCTATCACGGCGCCGTCACGGCCGGCGTGAAGCCGGGCTCGACCGTCTATATCGCGGGCGCGGGCCCGGTGGGGATGGCGGCGGCCGCCTCGGCGCGCCTGCTCGGCGCGGCGGTGACGATCGTCGGCGACATGAACGCCGAGCGTCTCGCGCACGCGCGCAAGGTCGGTTTCGAAACCGTCGACCTGTCCAAGGACACGCCGCTCGGCGAGCAGATCGCGGCGATCGTCGGCCGCCCCGAGATCGATTGCGCGGTGGACTGCGTGGGCTTCGAGGCGCACGGCCACGGTTCGTCAGGCCATGCCGAGGAGGCCCCCGCCACGGTGCTGAACTCGCTGATGGAGATCACGCGGCCGGCCGGCGCGATCGGCATTCCGGGCCTCTACGTGACGGACGATCCGGGCGCGAAGGACGCCGCCGCCAAGCACGGCAGCCTGAGCATCCGCTTCGGCCTGGGCTGGGCCAAGTCGCATACCTTCCACACGGGCCAGACGCCGGTGCTGAAGTACAACCGCAACCTGATGCAGGCAATCCTGTTCGACCGCCTGCCGATCGCCGAGATCGTCAACGTCACGGTGATCTCGCTCGACCAGGCGCCGGAAGGCTATCGCAAGTTCGATGGCGGCGCGCCGCGCAAGTTCGTGATCGACCCGCATGGGCTGATCGCGGCCTGAATCCGCGGGTAGTCGACTGGAAACGGCCCGCGCCTCGGCGCGGGCCGCTTTGTTTGTTGCGCGTGCAACGGGTGGGAAAGACGCAGCCGCCGCTCAGCCCACGAACTCGCGTGCACCGAGCGCCTCGGCCGCCGCCGCGACCGGCGCTTGCCAATCGCCCAGCGTCGGCTGGCGGAACAGCCGCATGGTGGGATACCAGGGCGTGTAGTCGACGTGGTTCAGCCAGCGGCTGTCGCCGGCCTGGGAGAGCAGCAGCCAGACCGGGCGCCCCAGCGCGCCGGCCAGGTGCGCCGCGCCGGTGTCGATCGAGACCAGCAGGTCGAGCCGGTCCAGCACGGCGGCCGTGTCGGCGAAGCTGCGCAGCGCCGGCGCGAGATCGACGATGCCGTGCCGGGCGATCGCGACGCGCTCCGCCTCGCTGGGCTCGCCCACCTGCAACGAATAGAAGCGGCAGCCGGGCTGCGCCAGCAGCGGCGCCAGGGCGTCGAGCGCGATCGAGCGATAAGGCTCGTGACGCACGCCGGAATTGCTGCGCCAGACCAGCCCGATGCGCGCCTGGTTCGGCGCGTCCAGCGCGGCGCGCACGGCTTCGGGCAGCGCGACTGCCGGCGGCGCCTCGAGATAGGGCTGGTCGAAGCGTGGCTGGTAGGGCGTGGTCTGGTAGCGCGCGAACAGGCTGAACAGCCAGGTCACGCAATCGCAATCCTCGGCCAGCGAGCCGATGTGCGGGCCCGACTCGCGCACCAGGCCGTCGCTGCGCAGCACGCCGCGCGCCACCTCGGGGACCTGCACGTCGATCGATGCGGTGCCTTCCTGCTTCAGGCACGCGAGGTAGCGCGAATGCATGAACAGGTCGCCCGCGCCGCCTTCCATCATCACCAGCACGCGCTTGCCGGCCACGGAATCGTGATGGCCGAGGAACTTGCGTTCGGCCCATTCGAAGCTGCCTCGATGGCCGGGATAGAGCGTCTCGACGATGACTTGCCGATGCGTGGCGTCGCGCAGT
The DNA here is from genome assembly GCF_011753035.1 of Burkholderia sp. Ax-1720. Taxonomy (NCBI): domain Bacteria; kingdom Pseudomonadati; phylum Pseudomonadota; class Betaproteobacteria; order Burkholderiales; family Burkholderiaceae; genus Burkholderia; species Burkholderia sp. Ax-1720. The sequence goes on from NZ_VWWK01000007.1 coordinate 13,387, forward strand.
TCCCGGTAGAGCCGGTGCGCATCGCGATAGCGGCCCTGGCCGTAGCGGGCGATGGTCTGCTCGAAGCGGACGATGTAGAGGTTCGGGTCGCCGGCCAGGCCGGCCTCGGCGCGCGTGAGCAGCGCCTCGGCTTCGGCGAAGCGGCCGAGATAATTCATCTCCACGCCCGCCAGCGCGAGCGCGAAGGGCGTCTCGGCGGCGGCCGCGCAGCGCCCGGCCTGCTCGATCGCGGCGGCGGCATGGCCGGCCTCGCGCAGCCGGCGCGCGAGCGTCAGCCCCGCGTCGCCGTGCGGGTCGTTCAGGTAGGCGAGATAGGCGCTCGCCAGCGCGGCTGGGTCTTGCACGTGCGTCCCGGGGGCGGAGGCGCCGGGCGGCAGCCCGTGTCCGCCCGGGGCGGGGACGTCAGGCGTGCAGCGCGAGCACCGGTTGCGATGCGCCGATCGGCAGCATCGGTTGCGCCAGCGGTGCCACCTGCTTGCGGCGCTCGCGCGTGGGCGCGGTGCCGAAGGCGTCGCGATAGCTCTTGCTGAAGTGGCAGGCCGACTGGAAACCGCATGCCATTGTAATGTGCATGATCGACATGTCGGTCTGCAGCAGCAGTTCGCGCGCGCGACGCAGGCGCAGCGTCAGGTAGTAGTGGGTGGGCGTCATGCCCAGGTGCTCGCGGAACAGGCGCTGCAACTGGCGTTGCGACATGTTCGCGAGCCGCGCCAGTTCCTCGCGCGAGAGCGGCTCCTCGATATTGTTCTCCATCAGCGCGATCACCTCGAACAGCGACTTGTTCGCGGAACCGAGCCGCGCCACCAGCGGCATGCGCTGCTGGGCGCTGGTATCGCGCACGTGCTCGACGATGAACTGCTCGGCGATCTGGGTGACGCGCGCGGTGCCCACGCGCGGCGCGATCAGGTTCAGCATCATGTCGAGCGGCGCCACGCCGCCCGTGCAGGTGATGCGGTCGCGATCGATCACGAACAGTTCCTTGAGGAAGCGCGTGTCGGGGAATTCCTCCTTCAGCGCCGACATGTTCTCCCAGTGGATCGCGCAGGCGTAACCGGCCAGCAGGCCCGCCTTGGCGAGCGCGTAGGTGCCCGTGCACAGGCTGCCGAGCGCCACCCCTGCACGCGCGAAGCGGCGCAGCGTGGCCAGGTGCTCGGCGGTGGTGGCGCGCTGCACGTCCACGCCGCCGCAGACGAACACCACGTCGGGCTGGCCGACGCATTCGGCGGGCGTGGTGTCCACGCTCAGGCCGTTGCTGGCCGTGACCGGGCCGCCGCCAGGCGAGACCACCGACCAGCGATAGAGCGGCTGGCCGCTGAGGTAGTTGGCCATCCTCAGCACTTCGATCGCGTTGGTGAAGGCGATCATCGTGAAGTTCGGCAGCGGAACGAACGCGAAGTGGGATAACGACGCGGTGCGGTCGGGGGACATGGGGAGCGTTCCTTGAATCGGGAATCGGCGCGCCGGGGAACACGGCTCGGCTATTGTGGAATCCCGCGCAACAAGCATGCCATACGGCTAAACCCTGATCGCACCGTACGTCGGGGCTTCGCGCCTCATGCTGCGGCGCACCGCGGCGGGGAGCCTCTGCACCGCGCCGATCCTTCCGGCGCGCATTCGGCACCGCGCCGGTGCCGCCCGGCTAGGGTAGACCCGTAGCCCGCCCATCCGCCTGGAGACGACCCGCCATCTGCCCGCGAACGACGGACGGGCGGGCGATTGCGGGCCGACTTGTACAAAACGGACGCGCATGTCGGAAAAGGCAAAGAAAGCGTCTGAATTCATCAATCGGCAAAAAATCCGAACGACAAGAATAGAGCCGTCGGCAGCCGCTCCCGAAACCCGCCCTGAAGCCTTGCAGGACGGGCCTCTCAGGGAAAACGCCAGCCGCCCGATCCACCGACCGATCGCCCCCACTACGCGACAATCTGGAGAACCCCATGAGCACGCTGCACCAGGACAGCATCATCATCGATGGCCTGAACATTTCGAAGTTCGATCGGTCGGTCTTCGAGGATATGCACAAGGGCGGCGTGACGGCCGCCAACTGCACGGTGTCGGTGTGGGACAGCTTCATCAAGACGGTCGACAACATCGGCACGATGAAGCAGCAGATCCGCGAGAACAGCGAACTGCTCACCCTGGTGCGCACCACCGAGGACATCGCCCGCGCCAAGCGCGAAGGCAGGACCGGTGTGATCCTGGGCTTCCAGAACGCCCACGCCTTCGAGGACAACCTGTCCTACATCGAAGCCTTCGCCGACATGGGCGTGCGCGTGGTGCAGCTCTGCTACAACACCCAGAACCTGGTGGGCACCGGCTGCTACGAACGCGACGGCGGCCTGTCGGATTTCGGCCGCGAGGTGATCACCGAGATGAACCGGGTCGGCATCATGGTCGACCTCTCGCACGTGGGCGGCAACACCTCCTCGGAAGCGATCGCCTTCTCGAAGAAGCCGGTCACCTATTCGCACTGCCTGCCCTCGGGCCTCAAGGAACACCCGCGCAACAAGAGCGACGAGCAACTGCGCGAGATCGCCGACGCCGGCGGCTTCGTCGGCGTGACCATGTTCGCCCCGTTCCTCAAGCGCGGCATCGACGCCACCATCGACGACTACATCGAGGCGATCGACTACGTGGTGAACCTGATCGGCGAGGACACGGTGGGCATCGGCACCGATTTCACGCAGGGCTACAGCACCGAATTCTTCGACATGCTCACCCACGACAAGGGCCGCTACCGCCGCCTGACCAACTTCGGCAAGGTGGTGAACCCGGAAGGCATCCGCACCATCGGCGAATTCCCGAACCTGACCGCCGCGATGGAACGCGCCGGCTGGAAGGAGTCGCGCATCCGCAAGATCATGGGCGAGAACTGGGTGCGCGTGTTCAAGGACGTGTGGGGCGCCTGAGCCCGGGCCGGAAAACCCTTTCATTGATCGATACCGCCATGCGCCCGCTCGTGCAGCGACGGCGCGCGGGGGAACTCGCGCCCGGCGACGGGCGCCGCAAGCCATTCCTGGAGTCAACGATGCAACCGCAACTGCCGATCGACGTCGATCCCAACACCGGCGTCTGGACCACCGACGCGCTGCCGATGCTGTACGTGCCGCGCCACTTCTTCACCAACAACCACGTGGCCGTGGAGGACGCGCTGGGCCAGGACGCCTATGCCGAGATCCTCTACAAGGCCGGCTACAAGTCCGCCTACCACTGGTGCGACAAGGAAGCGGCGCTGCACGGCCTGAGCGGCATGGCGGTGTTCGAGCACTACCTGAACCGCCTCTCGCAGCGCGGCTGGGGCCTGTTCAAGATCATCGAGGCCGATCCGGCCAGCGCGCGCGCCCGCATCGAGCTGCGCCATTCCTCCTTCGTGCTGCAGCAGCCCGAGAAGATCGGCAAGCTCTGCTACATGTTCGCGGGCTGGTTCGCCGGCGCGATGGACTGGGTCAACGACACCACGCCGGAAGGCAAGGGCGCGCCGCGCGCCTTCTCGACCGAGGCGCATTGCGCCGGCGAGCATGCCGACCATCACGGCCATTGCGTGTTCGAAGTCTCGCCGCTCGCCGCCTGATCCACCTTCATACCCATACGCCTGACTGAGCCCGCCAGAGGTCGCCCCCAATGCGTTATCCGAACCTGTTCAAGCCCATGACGCTCAACCAGCTGACCTTGCGCAATCGCATCGTCAGCACCGCGCACGCCGAGGTGTACGCGGAGCCGGGCGGCCTGCCGGGCGACCGCTACATCCGCTACTACGAAGAGAAGGCGAAGGGCGGCGTGGGCCTGGCGATCTGCGGCGGCTCCAGCCCCGTGTCGATCGACAGCCCGCAAGGCTGGTGGAAGTCGGTCAATCTGTCGACCGACAAGGTGATCGATCCGCTCACGCGCCTGGCCGACACGATGCACAAGCACGGCGCGAAGATCATGATCCAGGCCACCCACATGGGCCGCCGCTCCTCCTTCCACGGCGAGCACTGGCCGCACCTGATGTCGCCCTCGGGCGTGCGCGAGCCGGTGCACCGCGGCAACGCGAAGATCATCGAAATCGAGGAAATCCGCCGCATCATCGGCGATTTCGCGGCGGCCGCCAAGCGCGTGCAGGCCGCCGGCATGGACGGCATCGAGATCTCGGCGGCCCACCAGCACCTGATCGACCAGTTCTGGAGCCAGCGCTCGAACCACCGCACCGACGAATGGGGCGGCAGCCTCGAGAACCGGCTGCGCTTCGGCATCGAGGTGCTGAGCGCCGTGCGCGAGGCGGTGGGCAAGGATTTCTGCGTCGGCCTGCGCATGTGCGGCGACGAATTCCACGAGGACGGGCTCGACCACGAGAGCCTCAAGGAGATCGCCCAGGCGATGTCGGAGACGGGCCTGATCGACTACCTCAGCGTGGTGGGTTCGGGCGGCGACACCCACAACACCATCGCCAACTGCATGCCGCCGATGGCGCTGCCGCCGGAGCCCTTCGTGCATCTCGCGGCCGGCATCAAGTCGGTGGTGAAGATCCCCGTGATGCACGCGCAGAGCATTCGCGACGCGGGCCAGGCCGAGCGCCTGCTCGCCAACGGCATGATCGACCTGGTCGGCATGACGCGCGCGCAGATCGCCGATCCGCACATGGTGATCAAGATCCGCGACGGCCGCGAGGACGAGATCAAGCAGTGCGTGGGCGCGAACTACTGCATCGACCGCCAGTACAACGGCCTGGACGTGCTCTGCATCCAGAACGCGGCCACCTCGCGCGAGGCGACCATGCCGCACATCGTCGAGCGCTCGCGTGGACCGAAGCGCAAGGTGGTGGTGGTCGGTGCCGGCCCGGCGGGCCTGGAAGCCGCGCGCGTGGCCAAGCTGCGCGGCCACGAGGTGGTGCTGTTCGAGAAGAACCCGGAAGTGGGCGGGCAGGTGATGATCGCGGCCAAGGCGCCGCAACGCGAGCAGATGTCCGGCATCATCCGCTGGTTCGACATGGAGACCAAGCGCCTGGGCGTCGATCGCCGGCTCGGCGTGGCCGCCGACGAGAAGATGATCATGGCCGAGAAGCCCGATATCGTGGTGCTGGCCACCGGCGGCTCCAGCTTCACCTGGCAAGTGCCGGCCTGGGGCGTGGCCGAAGGCCGTGCCGTCAGTTCCTGGGACATCCTGACCGGCAAGGTCGAGCCCGGGAAGAACGTGCTGCTGTTCGACGGCGTGAGCACCCACGCGGGCGCCGGCGTGGCCGACTACATGGCCAGCCGCGGCTCGCAGGTGGAGATCGTCACGCCCGACGTGAAAGTGGCCGACGATTGCGGCGGCACCACCTTCCCGATCTTCTACCGGCGCCTCTACGCCTATGGCGTGATCCACACGCCGAATTACATGCTGGACCGCGTCTACGAGGAAAACGGCAAGACCATCGCGGTGCTGCGCAACGAGTACACGGAAGAACTCGAGGAGCGCGCGGTCGACCAGGTCGTGATCGAGAACGGTTCCTCGCCGAACGACGAACTGTACTGGAAGCTCAAGCCCGAATCGCTGAACCGCGGCCAGATCGATCCGCACACGCTGTTCGCGGCCGAGCCGCAGCCCTGCCTGTCGGAAGAACTCGGCAACGGCCGCTTCCTGCTGTTCCGTGTCGGCGACTGCATCTCGATGCACAACGTGCACGGCGCCATCTATGACTCGCTGCGTCTCGTGAAGGACTTCTGACGATGAATCCGGCTTTCCTGATTACCGCGCTGCTGTGGCTGTCGGTGGCGGGGCTCGCGTTCGCGGTGGCGCGCCGCTCGGCGTTCTGGCGCGTGGGGCGCGCCACCGCGCCCGGCGCCTTCGGCATCGCCAACCTGTTCACCATCCCCAAGCGCTATTTCGTCGACCTGCACCACGTGGTGGCGCGCGACCCGTATATCGCCAAGACCCACGTGGCCACCGCCGGCGGCGCGATCGCCGCGCTCGGCCTGGTGTTCGTCAACTACGGCCTGGCGATCTATTCGCCCTGGCTCGATAAGCTGATCTTCCTGGCCTCGCTGGCGATGCTGGTCGGCGCCGTGTTCGTGTGGCGCCGCCGCGCCGCCAGGAATGTGCCGGCGCGTCTTTCGCGCGGCCCCTGGAACACGCTGCCCTGGCTGCTCGGCTCGTTCGCGCTGGGCCTGACGCTCTACGCGATCGTGCCGGCCGGCGCGATGTCGGGCGCGGTGGCGGTGATCTGCGCCGTGCTGATCGCGATCGGCGCGTTCGCGATGACCTTCGGCGCGGCGCGCGGCGGCCCCATGAAGCATGCCATCGCCGGCCTGCTGCACCTGGCCTTCCATCCGCGCCAGGAGCGCTTCGCGGCGACGCGCGAGAGCTATACCGGCAACGGCTCGGCCGTGCCGCCGACGGCGCTCAAGCTGCCCGACATCGGCAAGCATGAATACGGCGTGGGCAAGCCCGTCGAATTCCGCTGGAACCAGCTGCTGAGCTTCGACGCCTGCGTGCAATGCGGCAAGTGCGAGGCGGCCTGCCCGGCCTTCGCCTCGGGCCAGCCGCTGAACCCGAAGAAGCTGATCCAGGACCTGGTGACGGGCATGGCGGGCGGCACCGATGCGGCCTACGCCGGCAGCCCGACGCCGGGCATCGCGGTGGGCCGCCATGGCGGCGAGCCGAACGGGCCTATCGTCTCGGGCCTGATCGAGGCCGACACGCTGTGGTCCTGCACCACCTGCCGCGCCTGCGTGCAGGAGTGCCCGATGCTGATCGAGCACGTGGACGCGATCGTCGACATGCGCCGCAACCAGACCCTGGTGCACGGCACGGTGCCGGGCAAGGGCGCCGAGGTGATCGCGAACCTGCGCGAGACCGGCACCCAGGGCGGCTACGACACGGCGGCGCGCTACGACTGGTCGGTCGACCTGGAGGCGCCGGTGGCGCAGCCGGGCCGCCCGGTCGACGTGCTGATCGTGGCCGGCGAGGGCGCCTTCGACATGCGCTACCAGCGCACGCTGCGCGCCCTGGTGAAGGTGCTGAACAAGGCCGGCGTGGATTACGCCGTGCTCGGCCGCGCCGAGACCGATACCGGCGACACCGCGCGCCGGCTCGGCGACGAGGCCACCTTCCAGCAGATGGCGAAGCGCCTGATCGCGACGCTCGACGCGTTGTCGTTCAAGCAGATCGTCACCGCCGATCCGCACGTGATGCACAGCCTGCGCAACGAATATCGCGCGCTCGGCGCCCGCTACACCGTCAAGCACCACACGGCCTTCGTGGCCGAGCTGGCCGAAGCCGGCAGGATCGCGCCGAAGGCCAGCGAGACGCTGCGCGAAAAGACCATCACCTATCACGATCCCTGCTACCTCGGCCGCTACAACGGCGAGACGGAAGCGCCGCGCAAGCTGCTGAAGTCGATCGGCATCCAGGTGGTGGAGATGGAGCGCAACGGCCTGCGCGGCCGCTGTTGCGGCGGCGGCGGCGGGGCACCCCTGACCGACATCCCCGGCAAGCAGCGGATCCCGGATATCCGTATCGCCGATGCGCGCGCGATCGGCGCCGAGGTGGTGGCGGTGGGCTGCCCGAATTGCACCGCGATGCTCGAAGGCGTGGTCGGCCCCCGGCCGGACGTGCTCGATGTCGCCGAACTGGTCGCCGCCTCGCTGGAGTGAATCGATGAACACCATCAAACGTATCGATCCGCGCCGGCCCTTCGTGGTCACGCCGGCCGGACTCAAGCGCATCACCCTCGGCGAGGTCGCCGTGGCGGGCGGCAAGGTCGCGCTCTGGACCGGCCACGGGCATGGCAAGGACGCGCCCAAGCCGAGGCGCGAGATCGAGGTGGCCGAGCACCGGCTGCTGGTGGTGGCGCATCCGGAGCGCGGCTCGCTCGACGATCACAGCTGCCAGGTGCTGGCCGCCGCGGCGCTGCTGGCCGACGCGCGCACCGAGGTGGTGCTGCTGTCCTTCGGGGAACTGAAGGACGAGGTGGCCGCGCTCGGTGCCGATCGCCTGATCGAGCTGCCCGGCTTCGAGCGCCGCGCCTTCGCGCCCGACGCGGAGCTGCGCGCACTGCTGGCTTGCGCCGAGGCGCTCGCGCCGCGCCATGTATTCCTTCCCGACAACGCCACCGGCGACGGCGACCTGGGCCGTCGCTACGCCGCCGCGCTCTGCGCGAGCGTGGCCGTGCAGGTGGTCGAGATCGACGCGAAGCATGTTGGCGTCTACGCCGATGCGAAGCGGGCCTTCTCGACACGCGCGCTGCCCGAGGTGGTGCTGCTCGCGCCCAACGCGGTCGAGCCGAAGCTGCCCTTCGTGGGCGCCGGCGAACGCATCGACGCGCCGTTCTCGCTCGGCGCCGATCGCATCGGCGCTTATCGCGACCTCGGCCTGGAAGAAATCGACGCGGCCCAGGTCGCGCTGGAGGAAGCCGACTTCATCGTCTCGGCCGGCAACGGCGTGACCGATATCGGCGCGTTCGAGCAACTGGCCGGCGTGTTCGGCGCCGCGATCGGCGCGAGCCGCGTGGCAGTCGACAACGGCCATTTCACGCGCGACAAGCAGGTGGGCGCCACCGGCAAGACCGTCGAGGCCAGCGTCTACATCGCCTTCGGCATCTCGGGCGCGGTCCAGCATCTGCAGGGCATCAAGGATTGCCGCCACGTGATCGCCGTGAACCTCGATGCGAGCGCGCCGATCGCCAAGCGCGCCAACCTGACCGTGGTGGCCGACACGCAGGCGACCATCGCCGCCCTGGTCGAACAAGTGAATGCCGCGCGCGCGGCACGCGGCCGGGCCGAGCAACACGGCAACCGGCACCTGGAAGGAGTGGCTGCATGAACGCCCCGCGCAAACTCGCGAAGCTCGCCGTGCTGGTTTCGGTAGGCCGTCATCCCGTCAGCGGCACGCCGCGCTACAGCCGCAACGACGCCGCGGCGCTGGAGCTGGGCCGCAAGCTGGCCGGCGAACACGGCGCCCAGCTCGACGTGCTGCATGCCGGCGACGCGGCCAATCCGGCGCTGGCCGACTATCTCGCGCTCGGTGCGCGCAAGCTCGAGGTGCTCGAATGCGGGCCCGGCGACGACGCCGTCGCGCCGCTGGCCGAGCGCCTGGCCGGCTACGACCTGGTGCTGACCGGCACGCGCGCCGAAGGCGCCTTCGACACCGGCCTGCTGCCTTACCAGCTCGCCGCGCGGCTCGACGTCGGCCTGGCCGGCACGGCGGTCGATATCGAGGTCTCGAACGGCGAGGCGGTGATCCGTCAATTCCTGCCCAAGGGCCTGCGCCGCAAGGTGGCGGTGCGCCTGCCGGCGCTGGTGGCCGTGCATCCGCTGGCCAATGCCCAGCCGCGCTATGCCTTCGCGCGCCAGCAGGCCGGCAGCATCGCGCCGGTGCGCGTGGCGGCCGCCGCCTCGGCCGAATCGGCGGCCTGGCGCACCGGCCCGGTGGAGCGCAAACCCGTCAAGCTCGCGGCCGCCGAGAAGCGCTCCGGGCATACTCGGATGCTGTCCGCGACCACCACCGAAAGCCGCGGCGGGAACGTCGTAATTGAGGGGAGTTCGGTCGAAAAAGCACAAGTGATCCTGGCGTATTTGCGCGAGCATCAACTGATCGATTACTGAAATCGCTGACCCATGCCTGTCGGCAAGAACCAAGGATTGAGTCCGGAGCAAACGATGAATCAAACGGCAGACGTTCGCGCGCTGGTGGAGCGCCGCAAAGCGGGTTACAGCCTGGAAGCCCCGTTCTACCTGAGCGAGGAGATCTTCCAGCTCGACATGGAGGCGATCTTCCGCAAGCACTGGATTCAGGTCGCGATCGAACCGGACGTGCCGGAACCGGGCGACTACGTGACCGTCGAACTGGGCAGCGATTCGATCCTGATCGTGCGCGACGACGACATGGAAATCCGCGCCTTCCACAACGTGTGCCGGCATCGCGGCGCGCGCCTCTGCAACGAGGACAAGGGCTCGGTCGGCAATATCGTCTGCCCCTATCACAGCTGGACCTACAACCTGAGCGGCGCGCTGATGTTCGCCGAGCACATGGGCGAGAAGTTCGACCGCTGCAAGCACAGCCTGAAGTCGGTGCACCTGCAGAACCTGGGCGGCCTGCTGTTCGTCTGCCTGGCCGACGAGCCGCCGGCCGACTTCGAGAACCTGCGCGCCGCGATGGAGCCCTACCTGCTGCCGCACGACCTGCCGAACACCAAGATCGCCGCGCAGATCGACATCATCGAGGAAGGCAACTGGAAGCTCACGATGGAGAACAATCGCGAGTGCTACCACTGCGTCGCGAACCATCCCGAGCTGACCATCTCGCTCTACGAATACGGCTTCGGCTACCAGCCCTCGCCGGCCACCGCCGAAGGCATGGCCGCCTTCGAGCGCACTTGCGTGGAGCGCGAGCAGCAATGGGGCGAGCTGGGCCTGCCCTCGGTGGAGGTCGAGCGCCTGCTGGACACCACGGGCTTTCGCACCCAGCGCCTGCCGCTCGACCGCGCCGGCGAATCGCAGACGCTCGACGCCAAGGCCGCCTCGCGCAAGCTGCTCGGCGAATTCGAGCGTGCCGACCTCGGCGGCCTGTCGTTCTGGACCCAGCCGAACTCCTGGCATCACTTCATGGCCGACCATATCGTCACCTTCTCGGTGATCCCGCTGTCGGCCGGCAAGACCCTGGTGCGCACCAAGTGGCTGGTGCACAAGGACGCCAAGGAAGGCATCGACTACGAGGTGAAGAACCTCACGGCCGTGTGGAACGCCACCAACGACCAAGACCGCGCGCTGGTGGAATTCTCGCAGCGCGGCGCTTCCAGCAGCGCCTACGAGCCGGGCCCGTATTCGCCCTACACGGAAGGCCTGGTCGAGAAATTCTCGGCCTGGTACATCGGCCGCATGGCCGACCACCTCGGCGTTTGACCCCCGACAGCACAGACAGGAACAGGCGGAGCAAGACATGATGCGAGATGCCGCGAACTTCGAACCGGTGGACAGCCGCGTGACGCAGCCCGAATTCTGGCGCGCCGTGCCGGAACGCTGGACGAGCGACGTCGAGGAAACGCTGATCTGCTGCCACGTGCGGCAGGAAACGCACGACGTGAAGAGCTTCTTCTTCCGCTCGCCCTCGGGCCGCTCGTTCGCCTTCGAGCCGGGCCAGTTCGTCACGCTCGAGCTCGACATCGACGGCGAGACCATCAACCGCTGCTACACCATCTCGTCCTCGCCGGCGCGGCCGCATACGCTATCGATCACGGTCAAGCGCGTGCCGGGCGGCAAGGTCTCGAACTGGCTGCACGACAACCTGCTGGCCGGCGCGCAGGTGCGCGTTCTCGGCCCGGCCGGCGAATTCACCTGCGCGCGGCATCCGGCGCGCAAGTACCTGTTCCTCTCGGCCGGCTCCGGCATCACGCCGCTGATGTCGATGAGCCGTGCGCATCACGATCTCGCCGAGGATCGCGACATCGTGTTCGTGCACAGCGCGCGCACGCCCGACGACATCATCTTCTCGCGCGAGCTGGACCTGATCGCCGCCAACCAGGCCAATTTCCGCACCTCGTTCGTCTGCGAGCGGATCGGCACGCGTACCAACTGGCACGGCGTGACGGGTTACCTCTCGCTGCCGCTGCTCAAGCTGATCGCGCCGGATTTCATGGAACGCGAGATCTTCACCTGCGGGCCGGCGCCCTATATGAAGGCCGTGCGCGACCTGCTCGACGAAGCCGGTTTCGATCGCAAGCAGTATCACGAGGAAAGCTTCTCGTTCGAGACGCTGCTCGACGAGGCCGCGCCCGAAGTGGTGGAGACGCTGGTGGAGGAGGGCGTGCCGGTGCCCGATACCACGCACTACACGGTGAGCTTCGCCAAGAGCCGCCGCGAGATCAGTTGCGGCGCCGACCAGCACGTGCTCGAGGCCGCGCGCCAGGCCGGCGTGCGCCTGCCTTCGTCGTGCTCGCAGGGCATGTGCGGCACCTGCAAGGTCAAGCTCGTGTCGGGCCAGGTGGAGATGAAGCACAACGGCGGCATCCGCCAGCGCGAGATCGACCAGGGCATGGTGCTGCTGTGCTGCAGCAAGCCCTTGTCGGATCTGGTGGTCGACAAGTAAGGCACTGGTCATAGCAATATCGCGGGAAATCCGGCGCGTCGCATATGAGCAAGGACGTGTCGGAAAACGACGATACCGGGGAATTGTGGTTACGGAACCTAGAGAGACCCCATAGAGCAACGCTACGGATTGCTCAGGACCACCCCAAGGAGATCGACCATGAATTTCATCGGAAAGCTGGCCTGGTGCGGCGCCTTCGCGGCGCTGCTGACGGCCGTGGCGCCCGCGGCAGTCGCCGATACCAAGCCGACCATCAAGATCGGCTATGTGGAAGGCTGGGATGACAGCGTCGGCACCTCGAACGTGGCCGCGCAGATCATCGAGAAGAAGCTGGGTTACCCGGTGCAGCTGGTGCCGGTGGCGGCCGGCGTGATGTGGCAGGGCGTGGCGCGCGGCGACCTCGACGCGACGCTGTCGGCCTGGCTGCCGGTGACGCACGGCGCGTACTGGGATCAGTTCAAGAGCAAGGTGGTCGATCTCGGCGTGAATTACCCGGGCGCGAAGATCGGCCTGATCGTGCCGACCTACGTGAAGGCCAAGAGCATCGCCGACCTCGAGGGCGAGAAGGCCGACTTCGCCGGCCGCATCGTCGGCATCGATGCCGGCGCCGGCGTGATGCGCAAGGCCGATGACGCGATCAAGGCCTATGGCCTGTCGTACAACCTGATGGCGAGTTCGGGCAGCGCGATGACGGCCGAGTTGGCGCGCGCCGAGAACGCGAAGAAGCCGATCATCGTGACGGGCTGGGTGCCGCACTGGATGTTCGCGAAGTGGGACCTGCGCTTCCTCGACGATCCGAAGAAGGTGTTCGGCGAAGCCGAGCACGTGGACAGCGTCGCGAATCCGAACCTGGAAACCAAGGCGAAACCGGTGGTGGCCTTCCTGAAGAAGTTCCAGTGGAAGCCGGGCGAACTCGATGCGGTGATGCTGGCGATCCAGGGCGGAGCGAAGCCCGATGCGGCCGCCGAGCAGTGGATTTCGCAGCACGGTGACCGCGTCAAGAGCTGGACCGACGGCGCGCAATAAGCCGACGAGACTGGCAGAAAGATAACAATATTCAAGACAACGAAGTAAAAAATGCCCGTCCGATCGATGGTCGGACGGGCATTGTTTTGCTCGAAAAACCGCATATTTCCAGGCATTTTGTGAAAAGCTTGTTACACTATGCCGCTTGTGCGGACTCTTACTAGGAGGTTCTGGATGAGTCAAGCAGGACTGCGCGCGCGCAGCACCAGCGAGGTCGACAAGACCATCTCACATGCAGAAGAAGGCCGCTCACTGCATCGCGGCCTCAGTTGGAAGGATGCATTCTGGGTCACCAGCGGCGTACCGGCAGGTGTGCTGTTCACGATCGGCGGCGTGTGCGCCACCGTCGGCCAGCCCGCGTGGGCCATATGGATTGGCGCAATCACGATGGGCCTGTTGCAAAGCGCGACTTATGCGGAAATATCGGGGCTATTTCCACATAAATCGGGCGGCGCGTCCGTGTACGGCGCGATTGGTTGGGTACGCTACGGCAAGCTGATCGCCCCGGTTTCGGTGTGGTGCAACTGGCTGGCCTGGTCCCCGATGCTGGCGCTCGGCTGCGGCCTGGCCGCGAGCTATGCGCTCACCTCCCTGTTCCCCGCCGATGCCGCGATCCAGCACTGGCAACTGACCATCGCCAATCTCGGCTTCATCAAGCCTGGGCTCACGCTGCGCATCAACGCGACCTTCGTGATCGCCACGATCCTGCTGCTGATCACGTTCCGGCTCCAGCACAGCGGGGCGTCGAAGGCTGCCAAGACGCAGCGCATTCTCGGTATCGCATCGCTCACGCCCTTGCTGATCGTCGGTATCGTTCCGTTCGTGACGGGCGATGTGCCGATGTCGCATCTCTTGCCGCTGCTCCCGCTCGGGCACGATGCGCAGGGCAATCTCACCGCGGCGACGTTCGGCAGTTGGAACGGGCAGGGCGTGGTGATGGCGCTCGGCGCGATGTTCATGGCCGGCTGGGCTTCCTACGGCTTCGAGACGGCGGTCTGTTACACGCGTGAATTCAAGGATCCGGCGCGCGATACCGCCAAGGCGATCTTCTGGTCCGGCGCGCTGTGCCTGATCGTGATGACCCTGGTGCCGATGGCCTTCCAGGGCGCGCTCGGCACCAGCGCGATGCTCGATCCGAAGATTGGCGACGGCACCGGCGTGGCCGCCGCGATGGCGAAGATGGTGGGCGGCGGTGCCTGGGTGGCCAATGCCATCGTCGTGATGCTGATGCTGTCGATCCTGCTGATCGTGATGACTTCGATGATGGGTTCGTCGCGCACGCTGTACCAGGCTTCGGTCGATGGCTGGCTGCCGCGTTACCTCTCGCATGTGAACGAACACGGTTCGCCGACGCGCGCGATGTGGACCGACCTCGGCTTCAACCTCGTGTTGCTGATGATGTCGGACTACATGACGGTGCTGTCGATCTCGAACGTCTGCTACATGATCTTCGTGTTCCTGAATTTGCAATCCGGCTGGATCCATCGCATGGATCGCGGCGAGTGGAAGCGGCCGTTCAAGTGCCCGACCTGGTTGCTGGTGGCGGGCTCGATCTGCGGCTACCTGAACCTCGTTTATGTGGGCGCGGGTGCAAACCTGCAAGGCGATGGCACGCTGCGCAATGGGCTGATCGCGATGCTGCTGATCGTGCCGGTGTTCCTCTATCGCCATTACTGGCAGGATCGCGGACGGTTCCCGAAGCAGATGCAGAAGGATATGGAGCTGGCGGTGCCGCGACGGCATTCCATCTATGAGATGCTGCCTTATGCAGCGCTGATCGCGGCGGCGCTGACGATCGCGGTGTCCTACTACCTGGCCTGGCATTGATGAAAAAGCGGAGCCTTCGGGCTCCGCTTTTTGTTTGGGTCAGCGCAATACCTCGACATGATCGGCGTCGACCTTGGCGTGGCCCCAGCCCTTGCGCTCGAACTTGCCGAATATCTTCACTTCGTTCTTCTCGTTGACGGGCTTGCCCGGTACCCAGCGCCAGATCTTGTCGTCGATCTCGAGTTGGATCGTGCCGGTCGAGTCGGCGAATTCGTAGTCTTCCCCGCCGAGATGGCGGACGATGCGGCCTTGCAGTTGCACCGGCTGGTCGTGCCGACCGTTTGCGAGGATTTCCTTCACGGTGGTGGCGATGTTCGCGGAAGGGCCGGCGTACTGGGCGTGGACGGTGGGGGCCAGCAGGCTGGCGAGGGTGACCGTCATGATTCGGGCGAAGTGCTTCATGATCTTCTTCCTGTTCCTGGATGGCTGTTTCGCTGCGGATGCCGCATCGCAGGCGACGGCCAGTGTTTGGGAAACGGAAGGTTAAGCAGATCGGGAAGGGACGTCGAAGCGGCACGGCGCCACAGCGGGCTGGTAGGAGAAGAGGCCGGGGGAGTGAAATGGAAACGCGCGGCTCAGTTGCGTGGACGTGATGCCGGGCGTTTGTTCGGATCGTGTCCGAGGTTGCGAAGCTGTTTGCGAAGGCGGAGGTTGTCGGCGAATATCGTGGCGAAGGCGATGATTGTTGCGATCGGGAAAAACCATTCATCCGAGTAATGAAGCAGCACCCACGCGACAGCAGAGATGACCAGCGCCGTTGCGATCAATGTGATTTTGTCGATGATCCAGTTCATGCGTCGATCCTTGGTGCAGCGAGGCGTGTCCGAAATGCAAAGATGCGGCTGCTGGTGAAGATAAAGCAGATCGGCAAGGGACGTCGAAGCGGCACGGCGCCACAGCGAACAGTGTGAGAGGATGCGGCGAGATAATTACCGAGTTTCAGAGGTGGGACATGACGTTCGCGGTCACCCGTGTTTCCCGAGGCGAGATCCTTTTGAACGATGGTGCATGGAATGTCCGAGTGTCGGGTGAAGGCCTGCTGCCGTCGAAGCCCGGTGAGCCATCATTCGTCGTATACCTGGACTCGATGAACGACGTCGACATGCAAGGAAAATCGGCGCCGACAAGCGACGCCATTCGTCACGAGATCATCGAGTCAATCAGGCTTTATTTGTCAACGCGCGGCATGCAGGTGGTATTCGAGTAAGCATCCATTGGCTGTGCTCGCAGGAAGGCATTCAGCCCAGGTAGCTGGCCTTGTCCTCTTGCAGATAATCGCCGAGCCGTTTTGCAGGTCGACCGATCAGCGATTCCAGATGATCGGTGACGATGGAGAGATTGCCGGCGCGGATTTCCGCCTCGATCGACGCCAAGACAGCAACAAACACGGCAGGAACGCCGGCCGCGTTCAATCCGGCTGTGAATTGCTCGTCATTCACCTTCACCACGTCGAGCGGCTTGCCCGTGGTGCGACGCGCCAGCTCGGCGATTTCCTCGCGAGTTAGCGCCTCGGAGCCGGTGAGCGTGTAGACCCGGCTATCGATGCTCGGGCCGGCCAGCGCCACGGCAATCGCCTCGGCGATTTCCTCTCGCGCCGCATAGGACGTTCTCCCGCCTTCCGCCGCAGAATGCCAATGCCCGCTCTTCAATGCGGCGGGCAGCGACATCAGCAGATTCTGGTGGTACCAGCCGTTGCGGAAGATCAGGTACGACAAACCCGTTGCCTTGATGGCTCGTTCGGTCTCCAGATGATCGTGAGCGAAGCTCAGCAGGGAACTGTCCGGATTGAATTGCGAGGTATAGGCGAGGCGCTGAACCCCCGCCGCTGCCGCCGCCGAGACCGCATTGCGATGTTGCTTCAGCCGCGCGCCAGCCTCTTCCAGGGCATCCGTCGAGATGATGAAAGCGGTACTTACGCCCTTGAAAGCTTCGATCAAGCCCTGATGGTCTTCAAAGTCCGCCTTGCGAACCTCGATTCCCGAAGCCGCCAGATCGGCAAGCTTCCCGGGGTTGCGAGAGCCCGCGATGATGCGGGCCGGTGTCACGCCGCGCGCCAGTAGATGCTGGATGACGAGGCGGCCGAGATGGCCGGATGCGCCGGTGACGAAAATGGTGTCGTTCATGGACTGACCTTATTCCGAGTGTTAGTCTCATTTCGAGAGTGACTCGATCATCGGGCCTCCCTGCGTCCCCGTAAAGAAGGCAGTTTTTGAGGAGATAGTTACCAAATGGGAACCACCGAGATGCCGGCATGCCCGATCAAGGCGCGGCTGGAAAAGGCGCGGGCCAAGTATCCGCTATGGGCGAATTGCCCGGTGCGCGACGTCATGGATGTGATCAATGGGCGATGGAGTTCGCTGCTGATGATGGCACTGGCCGAGAAGCCGCATCGATTCGGCGAGCTTCGCCGCCTGGTGCCCGATATTTCGCAGCGCATGCTCACGCAGACGCTTCGCGATCTGCAACGAGACGGCTATGTCTATCGCGAGGTGTTTCCCACCAAACCGCCGAGCGTCGAATATGGCCTCACCGACTTCGGTCGCTCGATGTTCGCGGCGCTCAACGTGCTGATCCAGTGGGCCGACGGCAATCACGCCGAGGTGACGGCCGCGCGCCTGCGTTTCGATGGCGAGAGCGAAGCGGCATGAGCAGTGCCTCGGGCCGCCCGCCTTGCGCTCCGATCCCAAGGCGGCTCGTCACCAAACGTTTCGGTGAGGTAATCGACGAAGCGGCGCACCTTGAGCGGGATGCGTCGCGCGCTCGGATAAACCGCCTGGATCGCCAGCTCGGTGGCGCGATAGGCGGGCAGCAGCGCCACCAACTCGCCGCGCCGAAGATGCTCGCCGAACACGAAGCTCGGGCCATAGGCGATGCCGGCGCCGGCCAACGCGGCGGATAGCAGCATTTGCGTGTTGTTGGCCGCGATCCGACAAGGGCCGTCGATCACATGAGCGCGGTTTCTCGAATCGAACAAGGTCCAGTCGCCGGCGGAGACGGCCTCGCTGAACGCCAGCCGCGGCGCCTGGCGCAGGTCGCGAGGCGTGCGCGGCGTGCCGTGTCGTTCGAGGTAGGCCGGTGATGCACATACCACCATCCGGCACGGCGCAATCCGCCGAACGACGAGCGCGGGATCGTCCAGCCTCCCGATGCGGATCGCCACGTCGATGCCGGCATCGAGCAGGTCGACATAGCGGTCGCCGAGCGTGACCTCCACGTTCACGTCGGGATGGTCTTCGAGATAGCGCGCCGTTACTTCGCCGAGATGCATCGCGCCGAACGTGACGGGCGCCGCGATACGCAGCACGCCGCGCGCCTTGCCCTGCGAATCGCCGGCTTCCCGATTGGCATCGTCGAAGGCTTCGAGGATCTGCTTGCTGCGCTCGTAGTAGGTCTGGCCCGCGTCGGTCAGGCTCAGGCGTCGCGTGGTTCGCTGCAGCAGCCGCGCGTTCAATTGCGCCTCGATCGCGCTCACATGCTTGCCGGCCATCGCCGGCGAAAGCCCGAAACGGCGCGCGGCGGCCGCCAGGCTGCCTTCTTCCACCGCGGCGACGAACACGGCGAGGCTTGTCAGTCGGTCCATTTCCTGTTCCTCATTCGATAGCACGATTATCGACTGTCGATACGATATCGCCAATTATTGAATGAAAGACTCGGATCTACGATGGCGGCACATCACCGAGAAGGAGTATCTGGATGGACATCGAAACCAATGGCACGCGCATCCACGTCAAGCAGCAGGGCAAGGGGGAACTGGCGCTGGTGTGCCTGCACTATTACGGCGGCTCGTCGCGCACGTGGGATGCGGTAGCTACGGAGTTGGCGGACCGCTATCGAATCGTCGCTACCGATCATCGAGGCTGGGGCGACTCCGCGGCGCCGATGGACGGTTACCGCATCGCCGATCTTGCCGCCGATGCAGAGGGTGTCATCGACGCGTTGGGTTTGCAGCGCTATGTGTTGGTGGGGCATTCGATGGGCGGCAAGGTCGCTCAACTGATGGCATCGCGTCGGCCGCGCGGGCTGGAGGGCCTGGTGCTGGTTGCGCCGTCGCCGCCGTCGCCAACCATGCTTCCCGAGGAGCAACGCGCGATGCTGGCTGGCGCGTATCAATCGCGCGAGTCGGTCGAGTTCGTCATCGACCACGTGCTCACCGCGAGGAAACTGGATGCCGCCCAGCGCGAGCAGGTGATCGAAGACAGCCTGAAGGGCGCGCCGCAGGCCAAGGCCGCTTGGCCCAACGTGGCGATGCTCGAGGATATTACCAAGACAGTGCCGTCGATCGATGTGCCCACCATCGTCATCTCCGGCGAGCGCGATCAAGTGGATCCCATCGCCACGCTGCAAGTTGAGTTGCTGCCACGTATTCCGCAAGCGGTCATGCATGTCGTGCCGGGAGTGGGGCACTTGTTGCCGCTCGAAGCGCCGGCGGAGCTTGCGCGGATAGTTGGTCGATTCGTGGACGGAGCGGGGATGAAGGGAGACGAGCGGCGCTCAAATAGGTGAATAAGGATTCGTTCGAGATCCCCGCCGCCTTGGCAATCGTCGCGGTTGGCTTGGCGAGTTCCTCGGATGTTATAGCGCGCATCGCGGCGGATGGGATTGCGTCTCCTTTTACTTCATTTCCGGGCCGGTCACATGGACTCTGCGGCAGACGAGACAAGTTGTAGTAGAGCGGTCACTCGGGCAAGATGAGTGCCTGGCGCGATCCCGCGCCCAAGCAGATGTCATCGACTTCCGATAATCCGTGAGTTGGAAATCTCTTCCGTTATGAATTGCCGCCATCTGCTACGTGCCTTTCTCGTTTGTCTATCGATTGCCTTGCTCAATAGTCATGCGTTTGCGCAGACGCGGGAAAATCGTTGTGGTTGGCTGCACAATCCGACGCCCGCCAACTGGTGGCTCGACGACAAGAATGGGAGTTGGACGCTGTCGACCATGGGAGACAAGCCGGTTCCCGGCTTCGACAATCTTCCCGACATGACATCGCGGGATTGGGTCGTCACCAACGCAGGCGGGCATGGATATGGATGCGCCTGCATCGATATGGACACAGACAAAGGCAGCGGCACGGTTACCCGTGTCCATTCGGCGAAAGTGCTCCCGTTGAAGCGCTGCAAGGCGGATCGTTCGCTGCCTGCGCCGTGAATGCCTCGGTGTGTGACGAGGGGTAATCATTCGTCTGATAATGGGGCGGGGTACAGGTAACAGTCGTTGCCCCGAGCGCTATCGCGATCACGCAGCCTCGTCCGATGAGCCAGTTCATGTTGTTGATCTTTCGAAGATGCTGATGTTTGGCCGTCAAGTGCGCGCGCGACTGGCCCGCAAGCGTGTAATGGCTACGTTTGCGAGCCAGACGACGACGCCGGCGACAGCAATCGAGATGATCAGTATCGCCAGCATAGCGAGCACTTCCATGTCATCTGGGTTGGCCAGTTCATCATGGCCGGCCGCGTTGAGAAGAAAGAGGAGGCCGTCGTTCAGCAGGTCAGGCATCTCGATTGGCAGGCTTGCCGCGAGATTGGCGAGCAGCCATCCGCCCACCAAGGTCGCGCCGATATTCAACGCAATCTTTCCAAATTTCTTCATTTCACTTCGACCGTGCCATCGGCTTTGAGGCTTGCCCCTGGCACTGGGAGGTCAGCTCTTTCGGAAACCGAAGATTAGGCAAGCTGGTTTGTTCTGTCGAAGCGGTACAGCGCCACATTGGTGGCTGGTGATCGGCTGAATGCCGACAATCTTTCCCGATCCATATCGATTCGCATCGACTGCGGAAGTAGGTGTTTCGTAATAATTCCACCTGCATTTCCCCATCCCCCCTACACAAAGCTGTCACGCATCTCCCCCACCATTCAGCGGCAAACGCTTTCCCCCAAGCTACCGCGAGCAATAGACACCGGAACACGGTGCGGTTGGCGACCCAAACGACGAGACCCCATGAGCCCACGCATCTCCACGCTTGCTTGCGCAGCGACGCTGCTGTTCCTGGCCGCTTGCGGCAGTTCCGACGGCACGAACTCCTCGCCGACTTCCACGGCCGCCAGCCTGAGCCTGTCCGGCGTGGTTGCCGCCGGCGCGCCTGTCGTGGGCGTAGCCGTCACCGTCACCGACAGCACGGGCAAATCCACCAACGCCGGCGTGACCGACGCGCAAGGCAAGTTCACCGCCGCCGTCAGCGGCACGCCGCCCTTCGTGCTGACGGCGCCGTTCAACGACGTGGACGGCAGTCCCGCCACGCTGTCGGCCGTGATCGATCCGGCCGCGAACGGCACGGGCAGCCCGGCCGCCGCGGTAGCGAACCTGAACCCACTCACCTCGCTGCAGACGCAGCGCGTGCTCGGCCTGGTGCCGAGCGGCGCGCCCAGCGCCGCGCAGATCGGCGCGGCCAAGATCACGCAGGCCAGCATCGCCCAGGCCGGTGCGGACGTGACCAGCGCGCTGCAGCCGCTGTTTACCGCCTTCGGCGTGTCGGCCAACGCGGCCAGCAACCCGATCAGCGACGGCACCTACGTGGCGAACGCCAGCAACCCGCTGGACAACCTGTTCGACATCGCGCATTTCAACGTGCACACCGGCAGCATCGCGGTGGGCGCCGACGCGAGCCGCGCCACCGTCACAATTCCCGTCACGGGCGCGACCTCCGGCCCGGTGCCGGCGGCCGCCGTGGCGTCGGCGCTGGCGCTCAGCAACGGCCCGACCACCACGCCGATCCAGCACGTGATCGTGGTGGTGGGCGAGAACCAGACCTTCGACGGCCTGTTCGGCGGCTACGTCGCGCCGAGCGGCCAGACCGTGAAGAACCTGCTGTCGCAAGGCATCATCAACGCGGACGGCTCGCCCGGCCCGAACTTCGCACTTGCTCAGCAGAGCCAGGGCGCCACGCAGACGGCCTACACGCTGCAGCCCACGCGCGCGAGCGCTTACACGACGCTGCCGCAGCCGGAGCAGATCGGCATCGTCAACCTGCAGACCTTTGCCACCGGCACTGGCGTGGCGGACACGCGCTTCCCGGCGAACCTGCCGAACGGCCCGTTCCAGATCAGCAAGTACGTGCCCTACGCGCAGGAGATCACGCAGCTCGAGCCCTTCGGCCTGACGCTGTTCACGATGACGGGCGACCCGGTGCACCGCTTCTTCCAGATGTGGCAGCAGACGGGCGGCGACAACAGCAAGCACGACATGTTCACCTGGGTGGCCACGACGGTGGGCCAGGGCGGCGACACCAGCGGCATCACGCCGAGCAACCCGTCGCAAGGCGGCGAGCTGATGGGCTTCATGAACATGTCCACCGGCGATGCGCCGTACTTCCAGTCGCTCGCGCAGACCTACGCGATCAGCGACAACTACCACCAGTCGATCATGGGTGGCACGGGCGCGAACTTCTTCTCGATCGCGACCGCCGATTCGCCGTTCTTCAACAACGCAGGCGCCGTGGCCACGCCGCCCGCGAACCAGATCGAAAACCCGAACCCGATGTCGGGCACGCCGAACTTCTACACGCAGGACGGTTATGAAGGCGGCTCCTACGTGAACTGCTCCGACGCGAGCCAGCCGGGCGTGAAGCCGATCCTCGACTACCTCGCCGCCAGGCACGTGGCCGCCAACTGCGACGCGGGCAAGTACTACCTGGTCAACAACTACAACCCCGGCTACGACCTGAACGGCAACGTGCAGCCGATCGGCCCGAACAACTTCAACTATCCGCCGCAGACGGTGCCGACCATCGCCGAGGCGCTGGCCGCGAAGAACGTGTCGTGGAAGTGGTACACGGGCGGGCGCGAGTCGGGCGACCTGACGGGCGAGACGCAATTGCTCGAGACCGTCGACAGCCTGCCGCAGGCGCAGGCTGCCGCCGCGGCGCAGTCCACGCAGTACAACAACATCGGCGATCCGCTGGTGGCCTCGCAGAAGGTGATGACCACCGCTTCGCTGCGTTCGAACCTGGTCGGCCTGACCACCTTCAACAACGACGTGAAGAACGGTACGCTGCCGGCGGTATCGTTCGTGGTGCCGAAGAACCTGGACAGCGGCCACCCCGGCTACTCGGCGCCGGCGACCTACGAGACTTTCCTGAAGACGCTGATCGGCAACGTGCAGGCGAACCCGACGCTGTGGGCGCATACCGCGATCGTGATCACCACCGACGAGGGCGGCGGCCACTTCGATTCCGGCGCGATCCAGAACCTGGACTTCTTCGGCGATGGCCCGCGGATCCCGATGCTGGTGGTGTCGCCTTACGCGCGCAAGGGCGCGGTCGATCACACCTATGCCGATCACGGTTCGGTGCTGAAGTTCATCGAGCGCAACTGGCGCCTGCAACCGCTTTCCGCGCGCAGCCGTGACCGCCTGCCGAACCCGGTCGGCACCGCGCAAAGCGTCTACCTGCCCGTCAACACCACCTCGATCGGCGATCTGATGTCGATGTTCAGCTTCTGATGGAGAAAGCGTCGACGCGGGCCGTCAGGGCCCGCCAGGCAGTGGAAGGCGTAGTGATGGCTGCCGCCGCGATCGGGCTGCTCGGCTCGATCGCGATGCGCAGCGCCGATGCCGTGCAATTCCCTCAGGTGGCCGACGCGGGGCAGGGCGGCGCGTCGGCGCCGAAGGCGGGTGCCAAGGTACGCCGTGCCGCGCCCCCGCCGTTCAAGTTCAATGTCTGGGTGCGCTACCCGGCGGTGCCCGAGCATCTGAGCCCGGCCGCCGAACTCGGCAAGCAACTGTTCTTCGATCCCTCGCTGTCCGCTTCCGGGCGGATGTCCTGCGCGAGCTGCCATAGCCCCGAGCACGCCTACGGGCCGCCGAACGGGCTGGCGGTGCAACTGGGCGGCCCTGATATGAAGCATCCGGGCGCGCGCTCGGTGCCCTCGCTGCGCTACCTGACGTTCACGCCGATGTTCAGCCGTCACTTCTATACGCCCGCGTCGGAAGACGTGGAGGATGAAGGGCCGACGGGCGGCTTCATGCGCGACGGCGCGGCGGCGTCCCTGCACGCGCAGGCCGGCTTGCCATTGCTGAATCCGGACGAGATGGCGAATCGCGATCCGGCGGCGGTGGTGGAGGCGCTGCGGCGCGGCGCGAATGCCGAGCGGTTTCGCGCGGTGTATGGAGCGCAGGTTTTCTCGCAGCCGCAGCAGGCGTTCCAGGATATCGGGCTGGCGCTGGAGGCGTTCCAGACCGAGGATCCGAGTTTTCATCCGTATACGAGCAAGTTCGATGCGGTGATGTCGGGGCATGCGAATTTCACCTCGGCGGAGCTGCATGGGCTGTCGCTGTTCAATGATCCGGCCAAGGGCAATTGCGCGAAGTGTCATCTGGATACGCCCGGGCCGGGTGGGCGGCCGGCGCAGTTCGCGGATTTTTCGTTTGCCGCGCTGGGGGTGCCCCGGAATGCGGAGATTCCGGCGAACCGGGATCCGAATCATTACGACCTTGGCTTGTGCGGGCGGCCGGAGTTGGCCAAGGAAACGAGTTTCTGCGGGATGTTCAAGTCGCCGACCTTGCGCAATTCGGCGTCGCGGAGCGTGTTCTTTCATAACGGGCGGTATCACACGCTCGAGGATGTGATGCGCTTTTATGTGCAGCGCGATACGAACCCGGAGAAGTGGTATCCGCGCAAGGCGAATGGGAAGGTGGATAAGTATGACGATCTGCCGGTGAAGTACCGGGAGAACGCGGATGTGGCGGATGCGCCGTTCGATCGGAAGCTGGGAGGGAAGCCGGCGTTGAGCGAGGCGGAGATCCGGGATGTGATCGCGTTTTTGAAGACGCTGGATGATGGGTATTCGGAGAAGGCGGGTGGGGTGGGGCGGTGAGTTGGTTTTGTGCCTTCGGGGGGCAGAAGGGCTGACCGCCTCGCGGAGATGAATGTGGCGAGGGCCTGTCCGTAATTTTGCGTTCGAGGCATATTCTTGTCCCAAGGAGGACGTATGCCTCGCAAACCGAAAGCCATGCCAGCCGAGTTGCCGGCCACGACGCTGCAGACCTGCATCGTGCATCTGATGCGTAACAGCCTGGATTACGCGAGCTGGAAAGACCGTCGAGGGCTGGCCGCGGCCATCCGGCCGATCTACACGGCGGCGAGCGCGGAAGCGGCCCAGGCCGAATTGGATGCGTTTGCCGATGGCGAATGGGGAAGGCGCTTCGCGACCGTCAGTGCCTCGTGGCGCAGCGCCTGGGATCGCGTGATCCCGTTCTTCGCATTTCCCCCGGCGATTCGCAAGATCATCTACACGACCAATTCGATTGAGAATATCAACGGGCAGTTGCGCAAGATCATCAAGGCGCGAGGTCACTTGCCCAGTGACGAAGCGGCCACCAAGCTCATCTGGCTGGCCTTGCGTAACATTACGGCTGACTGGGGACGCGCCGCGCACGACTGGAGGGCGGCAATGAACCAGTTGCCATCCTCTACGAAGAGCGTTTTGCCCGGCCATCCGTGTGATGCTCAACCCGCCTCGAACACGGAAACTCTGACAGGCTCGACAGACTCGACTCTCCGCAGTTCCGTCGGACAGCGGCTGACTCAACTCGACCCGACCCGAATGCGACATGTGGCGAACCGGTAGAGGACATGCGGACCGCTCTTCAATTCTTTGCGGCTGGTAGACGTCCTCCTCGCGCCGTGCGAACACTTTCGACGGTGTTGTCGGGGCCTATCAGTTGACCTTTAAATCGCTCGAACCAAAGGAATGGCCCAACACGAGTGCCCAGTGGGGCTTCAAAAAGCTTCCATAGTTCTCCGTTCGACGCGATATAGATGGGCGAAGATCCGGCTGCATCCGGGTCTCGCGCGTTTGTTCTCTCCAGGTAAGAGCGCGCCATCCAACGAACTCGATCGGGTTCGTCCACGCGAAATTCGTTGCTGGCAGGTGGCTGTTGTTTCTGATCTCTTGAACGCTGTTCTCGGATCCAAGAGGGTTGAACGCCGTGGAGAACAAATGCATAGAAGCCGGCCCAATCCTTAGGCTCAGGCCATTCGAGCTGGTATGCCTCTTGTTCCGCAGCCGACATGCCGCGGAACCACTTCGCCCACTGATTCCAATAGGCCTCTCCGTGCCCCATCCGCCAACCGATGCTGCCCCACGGAATGAGTGGAAAGGCAGCCCATACTGGATTTGTCGACATATCTCCGTCCCAACGACTAGTGCTGAGTTCCTGGATGGTGTAGACGGCGCAATCAGGAAACTAGCGGTGGTCGATTGTCGAGGATTTATGCACCAGGGTCGAGTGCCTGAATTTGGCCGACAGTGTCAGAACGAATAGAGTAGCCGTGTAGTCATCCCCCGAGCATCTTCTATCTCACCTTCCCCCACAAAAAAAGCCCCCACACATTCCTGCGCGGGGGCTGTCAAAGTCAGAGACTAAAGGAAACACCTACCCGGCGCGCGTTCCCGCCCACCGAGTCACATCAAACTCAGCCAAACACCACCGTCCGATCCCCATTGAGAAACACCCGCCGCTCGATAAATGCCTTCACCGCCCGAGCCAGCGTAATCGACTCCATATCCCGTCCAACCATCAGCAGCCGTTCCGGCCGATACGAGTGATCGACCCGCTCGACCACCTGTTCGATAATCGGCCCTTCATCCAGGTCATCGGTAACGAAGTGGGCCGTCGCCCCGATCAGCTTGACTCCACGCGTATGCGCCTGGTGATAAGGCTTCGCCCCCTTGAACCCCGGCAAGAACGAGTGATGAATATTGATCGCCCGATTCGCCAGCTTCGCGCTGGTTTCCGGCGACAGCACCTGCATATATCTCGCCAGAATCACCAGTTCAGCCCCACTGGACTCGAACATATCCAGCCACTGCGCCTCCTGCTGGGCCTTCGTCTCCGCGGTGATCGGAAAATGCCGAAACGGCAAGCCATGCTGCACCGCCAGCGGCTCCAGATCCGCGTGATTCGAGGCAATCCCCACGATATCCATCTTCAGCTCGCCCATCTTCCAGCGGAACAGCAGATCCGCCAGGCAATGCTCGAGCTTGGAAACCAGGATCATCACCTTCGGCCGCGCATCGGCATCATGAATTGCCCACTGCATCTGGAAGCGCTCGGCGATCGGCGCGAACTCGGCCCGCAGCGCGTCGATATCGGGCGTATCCGCGGCATCGGAGGCATGGAACACGCAGCGCACGAAAAAGCGCCCGCTCAGGTCGTCGTCGAACACGGTCAGTTCGTCGACATAGCAGCGGTGGCTATCGAGCACGCCCACCACGGCGGCCACCTGGCCGGCCGCGCTGGGGCAGGATAGCGTCAACAGGAATCGGGAGTTGCGAACGGAGCCGGACATGCTTTCCTCGGATCACCGGCGGCGCGGCGCGCCACACGCGGCCGCTTCTCGCGGCAGGGCTCCAGTAGACCAGTCCGTAATCCGGGTGGATAGAATCGAAACGCCGTGCCGCTGGTATCGAAACGCCAAACCGGGGCGGTGACGGCACCCAACCGACAGCGCCGAACCATGATCAGCCGCCCAGCCCCTCAGCGCCCGTTCACGGCGGCACGAACCGGTGCCGCCGCCACGGCGCGCCCGGCGCCGGCCGGCTCGCGGCAGCGGTCGAACAGCCAGCGCCGGAACCGGCCCACCGCCGGCGCCTCGGGCCGCGATGGCGGCCGCACCAGGAAATACCCGCGCTCGGTCACCGCCGTCTCCTCCACGCAGCGCACCAACTGGCCACTCGCAAGCAGCTCGTCCACCAGCGGCGACCAGCCCAGCGCCACGCCCTGGTTCATCAGGGCGGCATGCACCACCAGCGCATAACTATTGAACGTCAGCCCATGCGGCTCGGGCGGGGCGGTGAGCTGGTGGGCGGCGAACCAGCCGTGCCAGTCCAGCCAGCGTTCCGGCTTGGTCGGCTGCACGTGCAGCAGCGGCAGCGCCAGCAGGTCGGCCGGGCCCTTCAGCTTGCGTCGATGCGCGGCCAGGAAGGCCGGCGAGCACACGGGCGTCACGGCTTCCTCGAACAGGCGCGTGGAAGTGCAGGCCGGCCAGTCGCCGTCGCCGAACAGGATCGCCACGTCGGCGTGGTCGCGTTGCAGGTCGGCGTGCTGGGCCGTCACCACGCGCACGTCCACGTCGGGCATCTCGGCCTTCAGTTGCGCCAGGCGTGGCATCAGCCAGTAGGTCGCGAAACCCACGTCGGTCACCAGGGTGAGGGCGCCGCGGGCGCGGCGTTCGCGGATGTCGGCGGTGGCGCAGCGCAGCGTGTCCAGGCTCTGGCGCACCGCCTCGAACAGGCGCGCGCCGTCCTCGGTCAGGGTCACGCCGCGGTGGCCGCGCTCGAACAGCGGCGCGCCGAGCGCTTCCTCGAGCTGCACCACGCGCTGGCTGACGGCCGGCTGCGTCGAGCCCAGCTCGCGCGCGGCGGCCGTGAAGCTGGCCAGGCGCGCCGCCGATTCGAAGGCGGACAGCGCCTGCATCGGCGGTAACCGATCGGGACTTCTCATAAGCACCTCTGATGGCCCATAAGCAAACGACCTCTTCCCCGCGCGATTCCAGCCGGCGACAGTGAAGCCTGCCGCGGCGCGCTCGCCGCGCCGAAAACCCGGCGCGGCCGGCGGCGCCGCGATCCCGTCGATTCTAATTCAGTCAATTCGCGATGCTTAACACGAAGCCGAATATCCTTATCTTGATGGCTGATCAACTGACCCCGTTCGCCTTGTCCGCCTACGGACATCGCGGCGCGATCACGCCCACCATCGACCGCCTGGCCGCCGGCGGGGTGGTGTTCGAATCGGCCTATTGCGCCAGCCCCCTGTGCGCGCCCTCGCGCTTTTCCTTCATGTCGGGCAAGCTGCCGGCCGCGATCGGCGCCTACGACAACGCGGCCGAGCTGCCGGCCCAGACGCTCACCTTCGCGCACTACCTGCGCGCGGCCGGCTATCGCACGGCGCTGGCCGGCAAGATGCACTTCTGCGGGCCGGACCAACTGCACGGCTTCGAGGAACGCCTCACCACCGACATCTACCCGGCCGATTTCGGCTGGGTGCCCGACTGGAGCCAGCCCGAGGCGCGCCCGAGCTGGTACCACAACATGGGCTCGGTGCTCGACGCGGGCCCCTGCGTGCGCACCAACCAGCTCGATTTCGACGACGAGGTGACCTTCGCCACCCGCCAGAAGCTCTACGACCTGGCGCGCGAGAAATCGGCGGGGCAGGACACGCGGCCGTTCTGCCTGGTGATGTCGCTCACGCACCCGCACGATCCCTACGCGATCACGCGCGAGTATTGGGACCTCTACCAGGACGAGGACGTGCCGATGCCGGCCGTCACGCTCGGCTACGACGAGAGCGACCCGCATTCGAAGCGGCTGCGCGCGGTCAGCGAGATCGACCGCACGCCGCCCAGCGAGGCGCAGGTGAGGGCGGCGCGCCATGCCTATTACGGCTCGAGCTCCTATGTCGACGCGCAGTTCGGCGCGGTGATGAACGCGCTGGAAGCCTGCGGCTTCGCCGACGATACGATCGTGATCGTGACGGCCGACCACGGCGACATGCTCGGCGAGCGCGGCCTCTGGTACAAGATGACCTTCTTCGAGGGCGGCTGCCGCGTGCCGCTGATCGTCAACGCGCCCAAGCGCTTCGCGCCGGGCCGCGTGGCGGCCTCGGTCTCGCACCTGGACCTGCTGCCCACCCTGGTGGAGTTCGCCACCGGCGGCGCGCCGGTGGAATGGCCGGATAGCATCGACGGACGCAGCCTGCTGCCGCATCTGAGGGGGGGCGCCGGCCACGACGAGGCGATCGGCGAATACCTGGCCGAAGGCGCGATCGCGCCGATCGTGATGATCCGGCGCGGCGAGTGGAAGTTCATCCACACGCCGGTGGATCCGGACCAGCTCTACAACCTGCGCGACGATCCGCGCGAGCTGCGCAACCTCGCCGCCGATCCGGCGCTGGCCGAGCTGGTCACCGCGTTCCGCGCCGAAGTGGCCAAGCGCTGGGACCTGGACGCGATCCACGCGCAGGTGCTGGCCAGCCAGCGCCGCCGCCGCTTCCATTTCGCGGCGACCACGCAGGGGCGCATCGCCTCCTGGGACTGGCAGCCGTTCCAGGACGCGAGCCAGCGCTACATGCGCAACCACATCGAACTCGACACGCTCGAGGCGATGGCGCGCTATCCGCGCGTGCAGGGCTGAATACCGGGCGCCGGCCACCCGCCGCAGGCCATCCATCCATTCCATAAGGAAAACCCACGATGACACGCTTCAATCGATCTGCCGGGGCGGCTCGCGCGCCGCGGCGCAGCACCTTCGCGACGGCCGCGCTGTCGGCCTTGCTGGCCGTCGTCCTGCCGGGCGCCTTGGCACGGGCGGCCGAGCCCGCCGCCTGTACCGAGGTGCGGATGGCCGCGCCGGGCTGGACCGATATCGACGCCACCAATGCGATGACGGGCGTGGTGCTGGATGCCCTCGGCTATCGCCAGCGCGTCTCGAACCTGTCGGTGCCGATCACCTTCCAGGGCCTCAAGAAAGGGCAGATCGACGTGTTCCTCGGCAACTGGATGCCGGCGCAGGGGCCGTTGGTCAAGCCCTTCGTCGAGGAGAAGTCGATCGAGGTACTGCACCCGAACCTGACGCACGCGAAGTTCACGCTGGCCGTGCCCGACTACGTGGCGGCCGCCGGTGTGCACAGCTTCGCCGACCTCGCCAAGTACGCCGACCGCTTCGGCAATCGCATCTACGGCATCGAGCCGGGCGCGCCGGCCAACCAGAACATCAAGCGGATGATCGCCGACAAGGCGCTAGGCGCGGGCAACTGGAGCCTGGTGGAATCGAGCGAGACCGGCATGCTGACCCAGGTCGAGCGCGCCGAACGCGACCGCCAGTGGATCGTGTTCCTGGCCTGGGAGCCGCACCTGATGAACACCAAGTTCCATCCCGTCTACCTGTCGGGCGGCGATGCCTACTTCGGCCCCGACTACGGCGGCGCCACCGTCAACACGGTGGCGCGCAGCGGCTACGCGAACCAGTGCCCGAACCTCGGCAAGCTGTTCCGGCAGGTGACCTTCAGCGTGGACGTGGAGAACGCCATGATCGCCTCGATGCTGATCGACAAGCTCTCGCCCACCGATGCCGCGAAACGCGCCCTGCAGGCCCATCCCGACCTGCTCGACGCCTGGCTGGCGGGCGTCACCACCGCCAGCGGCGCGCCCGCGCTGCCGGCCGCCAGGACGGCGCTGGGCCTGCACTGAGGCGCCCGGAACCCGCGCGAGGTTCGCGGCGGTGGCACCGCGAACCCGTCTCAGGGCTTTCACGGGTCGGTCGCATACAGACCATTTGTTGTCGTTCGCAGACGGGTGACCCATAAATTGGGTTTGTATTTTTTTCCTCACGTGTCCGGTTCGCGATTCGGCTTTGCCGGCCACGCCAGCGTCACCCGTTTCAAGCAAGGCTTCGGACCCGCGCCGCGCGTGGGTCATTCTTCCAACAGGGATGCAGGTTTGGGGTTGCCACGATGAAAAAAAGAATGAAAGTTGCCGCAGCCGGCGCCGCCGCGCTGGCCATGGCGGGCGTGTCGTCGACGAGTCACGCGCAGAGCAGCGTCACGCTGTACGGCATCATCGACGCCGGTATTACCTATGTGAACAATTCCGGCGGCGCGCATGTGTTCAAGTTCGACGACGGCGTGTCCTACGGCAACCGGATCGGCTTCAAGGGCACCGAAGACCTCGGCGGCGGCCTGAAGGCGGTGTTCGCCCTGGAAAGCGGCTTCCGGCTCGGCAACGGGCAGCTCAATTTCGGCGGCGCGCTGTTCGGCCGCCAGGCTTATGTCGGACTGCAGAACGACTGGGGCACGCTGTCCTTCGGCGACCAGCTCGACATGACCGAGGAGATGGTCTACCTGACCAACGTCTCGGCCTGGGCCAGCGGCTACGCGATCCACCAGGGCGACTTCGACCGATTCAACGGCGACCGCCTGCCGAACTCGGTGAAGTTCCTGTCGAACACCTTCGCGGGCTTCAAGTTCGGCGGCATGTACTCGTTCGGCAACGTGGCCGGCAATTTCCACCGCAACAGCGCCTACAGCCTGGGCGCGAGCTACGCGAACGGCGATTTCTCGGCCGGCGCCGCCTACACGCAGCTGAACAACCCGAACGGCATCTACGCCTTCGATCCCTACGCGATGATCGGCACCAAGACCTTCCTCGGCCAGCCGACCGTCAGCGTCGATCCGGCCACGGGCGCGGTGACGGACCTGTTCTCCAGCACGCCGATGAACATCGACAAGCAGGGTACCTTCGGCGTGGGCGCGAGCTACGCGATCGGCAAGCTCTCGCTGATCGGCAACTTCACCTACACGACGATCAAGGGTTTTGGCCAGAGCTCGCACATGCAGGTGTATGAAGGCGGCGCGACGTATCAGTTCACGCCGGCGCTGAGCCTGATCGGCGGCTACCAGCACACGCGCTTCGAGGGCCATCACTGGAACCAGGGTTCGGCCGGCGTGCATTACCTGCTGTCCAAGCGCACCGACGTGTATATTTCCGGCGACTACCTGCGCGCCTCGAATGGCGTGGATGCCGTGATCGGCTACAGCTTCACGCCGTCGACCACGCAGACGCAGGCGGACGTGCGGATCGGCATGCGCCATTCGTTCTGATGTGTTGATGATGGGCCGGGCGGCCCGGCATTGTGAACCAGGGGCGGCGGCCACGCGGCGAGCGTGGCCGCCGCCCCTTCGTCGTTGTCCATGCCGAATCAGTCGTTATTGTGCTGATGGACCGTGACGTCCGCCCGCATCGCGTTCCCGATCTGGCTTCTCACGGTATCGTCGTCCGCGCCCGACATCAGCTCGACGTGCGTTTTGACAAGTCGCTCCGTATGCGCATCCGGGAGGCGGTCGGGCCGGATCTGGGCCAGGCTGCGATGGTGCGTGTCCGCGTTCAATCGTCCGCCATCGGCCTGCTCGCCGCGGATGAACTCGGCCACCGCGCTCTGGTTGCCCTGCGCGGCCATGGTCTTGGCCTCCAGGAACACGTCGACGATGGGGGCGACGTGCAAGGACATTTCATGATCGATGACATGCGCGCCATACCCGCTGTTCTGGGTGAGCACATGGTTTTCGTTCACCTGCACGGAGAGCGAAAGCGGATGTCCGGCGGCGATATGCTGCGCGAGCGCCGCCGGATCGGTATGGACTCCCACGCCGTTCACTGACGCGCCGGTGGTGCCCGCTCGGCTGGCCGGCATGCGGTTCGAGGTGGAAAATTCCAGCTCGATGTCCTTGGGGTGCTGCTGGATCGTATCGACCAACGGGGCATGCACGCGGCTGTCGGCTTCGCAGTACATCATGAGTGCATTGCTGTACCGGCTCGCGTCGTGCTCGAATTCTCCGGATACCGAAATGTTCTGGTAGGCCTCGGCGTGCTCGGGTGCCTCCATCGGGTACGCCGAGGCATGCTGGTTCGGCGTGGAGGCGCGCTGGGAACCCGCATCCGGACGCGACTCGGCCGAGCGATTCGACGTCGGCCGTTGCGGGAGATTCTGCAGGGCGCCGCCCATGCGGGATCGCGTTTCCGTCGGCTGCGGCCGGGAACCCGGCGCGTGCGCCGCTGGCTGGGTGGAATCCTGGCCGGTGGCTGGGGTGGTGCCGTGGATCGATGGCGTGGAAAGTTTCATCGCTTGTTCTCAACAGGATGTCGGATGGGGTGGAGATGCGACGACCGATGGATCGCCGCCCTGGCTGGGGCACCTCCGTGCTTGCACCACCTCATCGCGGATGAGCCTGCATGGCAATGTAGCCGTCATCCTGTTTTTGAATTCTCAGTTTGACTGAGTGTGTCTCAGCAATGGGGTGCAATTGATGAATTGCGCTCCGTGAGACGGGGCTTCGCGCGAATCTCACGATTGCTCAGCGGATTTTCTACACTGGTGCGTGCACTGGGTTTCAGCAGACCTTCCTTGCCTTGTCGGGCTCGCGCAGCGTGCCAGGCTCAGCGCTGCGTCTGCCGGTCGTTGCGCGGGCTCGCGCCGAAGCGCGCCCGGTAGCTGCGCGAGAAGTGCGAGGGCGATTCGAAGCCGCAAGCCACGCAGATCGCCGTGATCGTCATGTCGGTCTGCTGCAGCAGCTCGCGGGCGCGGTCCAGCCGCAGCTGCATGTAGAAGCGCGTGGGCGTGTCGTTGAGGATCGAGCTGAACAGGCGCTCGAGCTGGCGCCGCGTGATGCCGACATCCTGCGCCAGCGCATCCGAGGACAGCGGCGTCTCGGTGTGCCGCTCCATCGCGCCGATCACCTGGATCAGCTTGCGGTTGTGTACGCCGTAGCGCGCCGCGATCTCCAGCCGCTGCCGATCCGAATGCTGGCGGATCCTGCCCACCACGAACTGCTCGGAGATGGTCGCGGCCAGGTCGGCGCCGTGCCGGCGGCCGATCAGCTCCAGCATCATGTCGATCGAGGCGGTGCCGCCCGCGCAGGTGATGCGGCGCTCGCCGGTCTCGAACAGTTCCTGCGTCGCGTTCAGGCGCGGATAGCGCTCGCGGAACGCGGCCAGTGCCTCCCAGTGCAGCGTCAGCGTGTGCGAGGGGTCGAACAGCCCGGCCTCGGCCAGCACGAAGCTGCCCGTGTCGATCCCGCCGATGGTGGCGCCGCCCAGGTGCTGGCGCCGCAGCCAGTCGCCCAGCGTGCGCGTGTAGCGCGCCAGCGGCTCGAAGCCGGCGATCACGAACACCGTATCGGCGCGCTCCACCTCGCCGAAGGCCGCGTCGGCGTTCAGCGCCACGCCGTTGCTGGCCAGCACCGGCGCGCCGTCCATGCTCAGCAGTTGCCAGCGGTACAGATCGGGCCGAAAGCGGTTCGCCACCCGCAGCGGCTCGATCGCCGACATGCAGCCAAGTGCGGAAAAGCCGGGGAGCAGCAGGAAGTGGAGGGTTTCCGGCATGGGGCGGGCGGGTGAGGTGAGGGCGGGGCGCGCTTGATTATAGAGGCTGGCGGACCCGGACCGGCACTTGAGACGAACGAGCAGTTTGTTGAGCCGCGCGGACATTCATCGAGAAGCGTCGCGGCACTACAGTGGATACACGTGATCGACAAGGAGATCACGAACCCGCAGCGAAACGACATGGGTCGACAACGTTGCGAACGCAACCAACATATCACTGGAGTCCATCATGAAGACGCTTCTCGCCAATCGTATCGTCGCCGCCACCGCAGCCGCCGTTGCCCTCACGTTCGCCTCTGGCGCCGCCCAGGCGCAGACCAGCCAGTTGACGCATGCACAGGTGCGCGCCGAACTCGTGCAACTGCAAGCCGCCGGATACAACTCGGCGCGCGGCGAGGACACCACGTACCCGGCACAACTGCAGGCAGCCGAGCAGCGCGTGGGGCAGCAGCAGGTCGCCGTGCGCACCATCAGCGACGAGCAGGGTTATGGCGGCAGCGTCGGCGGCGCTTCGGCTTCGGGTACGCGCCATCACCATGTCACCCTGGAAAACGACGGCATGAAGCCCGTCTATTTCGGTCAATGAGCGTGGCCATGGCCGGCACGCACAGGATCGGTGCCGGCCCGGATCAATTCTTCATCTCGGGATGGAAACGGGCTGCAGGCTTGGTCGAGGACGGCTCGGCCATCACCTGCTCTCGACGCGGCCCGGCGCATCGAGCACGCCGCGCGGATTAGCAATGCCAGGAGCGGCCCGCGCGCGTGGCACGCGATTGTTTCAGTGATTTGACGTGATTCTTCCAATTCCAGGAAAGGTGCCTGCGCAACCAGGTCGACATTTTCCGGAGCGGCCTTTCCTATACTCGCCGGCGTCTCAACCCGGCGTTTCAATGGAACTGGAGTCTCACGGTGAAAAGAATATCCCTGGCCACGGCCTGCCTGGCCACCTTCGCGGCAGCCTCGGCGCACGCGCAAAGCTCGGTCACCCTGTACGGGCTGGTCGATGCCGGCATCGCCTATACCAACAACGTGGGCGGCAGCGGTCGCGTCGCGCTCGCCAGCGGCAACATCAGTGGCAGCCGCTTCGGCCTGCGCGGCACCGAGGACCTGGGAGGCGGCCTGCAGGCGATCTTCGTGCTGGAGAACGGCTTCAGCGTCAACAACGGCCAGCTCGGGCAGAACGGCCGCATGTTCGGCCGGCAAGCCTATGTCGGCCTGGCCAGCAAGCAGTTCGGCACGCTCACGCTGGGCCGCCAATACGACGACGTGGTCGATTTCGTCTCGCCGCTGTCGGCCACGGCCGGCACCTTCGGCGATTCCGGCTTCGCGCATCCCTACGACAACGACAATCTCCAGCACAGCGTGCGCTTCAACAACGCCGTGAAATTCACCAGTCTGGACTACGCCGGTTTCAAGTTCGGCGGCATGTATGCCTTCAGCAACAGCACCGGCTTCGCCACCAGCCGCGCCTACAGCGTCGCGGCCAGCTATGCCCACGGCCCACTCACGGCTGCCGCCGGGTATTTGCAAACCAATGGCTCGGGCACGCGCACGCCGGGCGGCACCGCGTTCGCGAATACCGGAGGCGCGGTCGACCAGGCCGAGGTGAAAGGCAACTTGAGCGCCGACGTGCAGCGCAGCGTCGCCGCCGGTGTGAACTACGCGTTCGGTCCTGCGGTGCTGGGCTTCGTCTATTCGCACAGCCAGTACCAGGGCACCAGCGCGTTCGGGCTCGGCAACGGCTCGGCGCGCTTCGACAATTACGAGCTGAACGGCATGTACCACCTCACGCCGGCGCTCAGGCTCGGCGTGTCCTATGCCTATACCGACGCGCATCTGAGCGGCGCCACCGCCTACGGCACGGATCCGAAGTGGAACCAGGTCAACGCGATCGCGCGTTATGCCTTGTCCAAGCGTACCGAGTTGTATGCCGAGGCGATGGTCCAGCATGCCACCGGCAGCAGGAACGTCGCCTCGCTCTACAACGCCGGCGGCGCGTCTTCCACGGGCAATCAGGTAATGGGTGCGGTGGGGATGCTGACGCGCTTCTGAGCCTGGTTTGATGACGGCGACATCGTCGCCGTCTTGCTTACACGCGCTGCCGCTCGGCCCGGGTCGCGCTGACCAGCCGGTGCACGGCCTCGACCACCGCCTCGGGATTCGCGCGGTTGCCGCCGGCGATGTCGAGCGCGCTGCCGTGCGCGACCGAGGAGAACAGCACCGGCGTGCCGATCGTCATGCCCGCGGTGCGATTGGTCGCCAGCAGCTTGGCCGCGATATGCCCCTGGTCGTGATACATGACGACGAAAGCGTCGTAGCCGGACTTCTGGAACATCGTATCGGCGCCGAACGGGCCGTCCGCGTCGATGCCGAGTTCGCGCGCTGCCTTCAGCGCCGGCTCGATGATGCGCGCCTCGTCGTCGCCGAACATGCCGTGTTCGCTCGCATGCGGGTTGAGCCCCGCCACCGCGATGCGCGCCGCGCCACCGTTGCGCGACAGCACCGCATGGGTTGCCTGCAGCACGCGCAGCACCCGTTCCTCGGTCACCAGCTCCAGCGCGCGGCGCAGGCTCACGTGCAAGGTGGTGTGCACGATGCGGGTGGTGTCGAAGCACAGCATCAGGAAGGCATCGTCGGCCGGCGTGCCGGTGCAGCGCGCCACGAAGGACGGGTAACCGTCGAATTCGATGCCGGCCTCCTTGATCGAATACTCCGTCTGCGGACAGGCCACCACCGCATCGACGGCACCGGCCATCGCCGCCTCGATGGCGACACGCGCGGCCTCGATGGCGGCACGGCCATGCGCGGCGGCGATCTTGCCGACTTCCAGCGGTTCGGACGAGAACTGATCGAGCGCGAGCAGGGTGACGTCACGCCCGCTCGAGGTCACGGCCTCGCGCGCCTCGGCGATTGCATGGATGCGCGCGTCGATTCCGCAGGCACGCGCGTGCCAGGCCAGCGCATCGGCGTCGCCGACCAGCAGGGGATCGCAGATCTGGCGCACGCGCGCGTCGAGCGCGGCTTTCAACGCGATTTCGGGGCCGATTCCGGCGGGGTCGCCAAGCGCGATGGCGATTCTGGGACGGTGCATGGACTTCGTCTCCTCCAGGGAAATACAGGGTGGTGCTCAGTGTTCGTCGGCCACGTCGATACCGATCTCGCCGTTCTCGACATGGGCCTCGTAGGTCTTCAGCGGAATCATGCAGGGCGCGGATACCACGGCGCCGGTACGGATGTCGAAGGCGCCGTTGTGGAAATCGCATTCGATCCGATGGCCTTCGAGGCAACCCTCCGAGAGCGAACCCGGGCCGTGCGTGCAGGTGTCGTCGGTGACGAAGAACTGCCCGTCCACATTGAACACGGCCAGCGTCAGGCCATGCTTCTCGATCCGGATCGCCTTGCCCTCACCAACCTCCGAAACCTTGCAAATACCTACGCGGCTACACGCTTGCGACATGGGAAATCTCCGTTTGACAAAGGATTTCGACGGATGATAACTTTGTTCAATTGAAAAGAACAGCGTTCCTATATATGGAACGACCATCAAGAGCGAGCCGACCGACAGGCCGGCATGAGACGAGATTCGATACGCAAGGAAGGACAGGACATGCTGAGGAAAGAACAGAACGATCTGCTGACGCAAACCGGCGCCGGCAAGCCGATGGGCGAGTTGTTCCGGCGCTATTGGTTGCCGGCGCTGCTGTCGGAGGAGGTCGCGCAGGCGGGCGGCGCGCCGGTACGCCTGCAACTGCTGTCGGAGCGCATGCTGGCGTTCCGCGATTCGGAGGGCAAGCTCGGCCTGATCGACGAGTTCTGCGCGCATCGCGGCGTGTCGCTCTGGTTCGGTCGCAACGAGGAGGGCGGGATTCGCTGCCCGTACCATGGCTGGAAATACGATGTGAACGGCCGCTGCATGGAAGTGCCGTCGGAGCCGGCGGAAAGCGGCTTCTGCGAGCGCATCAAGCTCAAGTCGTATCCGCTGGTGGAGCGTGGCGGCATCGTCTGGGTCTACATGGGGCCGCCCGAGGACCAGCCGCCGCTGCCCGAATTCGAGTTCGCCACCTTGCCGCTCGGCCGCAGCTTCATCACCAAGCGCCTTCAGGAAAGCAACTGGCTGCAGGCGCTGGAGGGCGGCGTCGATTCGAGTCACGTGTCGTTCCTGCACAGCGCGAGCCTGCATCGCGATCCGCTGTTCAAGGGCGCGAAGGGCAACCAATACAACCTGAACGACCTGAGCCCGGTGTTCGAGGTGGTCGACGCGGAGGGTGGCCTGTTCATCGGCGCGCGCCGCAATGCGGAGAACGAACAGTATTACTGGCGGATCACGCCCTGGGTGATGCCCTGCTTCACGCTGGTGCCACCGCGTGGTGACCACCCGGTGCACGGCCACTTCTGGGTGCCGATCGACGACGAGCACTGCTGGGCCTGGAGCTTCGACTATCACCCGACGCGCGAACTGACCGAGGCCGAGGTGAACGCCATGAAGGAGGGCCACGGCATCCACGTGAAATACATCCCCGGCACTTACCTGCCGCTGCAGAACAAGGGCAACGACTACCTGATGGATCGCGAGTCGCAGCGTGCCGGGCTGACCTACAGCGGCGTGGAGGGCATCGGCATGCAGGACGCGTCGTTGCAGGAGAGCATGGGGCCGATCCAGGACCGCACGCGCGAGAACCTGGTGTCCACCGACAACGGCATCATCATGGTCCGCAACCGCCTGATGAAGGCGGCACGCGCGCTGGCCGAGCAGGGGCAACTGCCGCCGGGCCGCGATGCCGATGCGCAGCGGATCCGCTCGGTCGCCACCGTGCTGCCGCGCAGCCAGCCGTTCAGGGAGGGCGCGAGGGAGGCGCTGCGCGCCGAAAACGGCAAGCCGCATACCTCGGTCTGATGTTCATGCGGGCGCCGCGCGCGGCGCCCGTTTCCCGATGAGGCGCCGTCGATGCAGCGGCGACGCGCCAGCGAAGGCAGGTGTCGACATGCACAACACTGCACCCCACGATCATCCGGGCAAGGCCGATCACCGGCAATCCTGGCCCGAGGCACGCTACCGGATCGAGGCGGCGAATGCCCTGCCGCGCCGGATTCGCGTGGTGTTTCTCGATGACGACGATCCCGACGTCGCGCTTTGCCGCTTGCAGCCGCGGCACGCGAACGTCGAATTCAGCGGGCCGGCGGCCTTTCTCGCGGCGACCGGCATGACGCCGGCCGTCGCGCTCGCCGAGCTCGGAGCCGGTGTGCTCGCCGATGGCGGCGGCCAAGCGCCGGTGCCCGACGATCGCCTCGATGCCTGGCGTGGCGTGCCCGATCTGGTCGTGATCGTCGGCGGCGACGCGGACGATCCAGCGCTCGGCATGCTGGCGGCACGGCTCTATCGACGCGAGACCGTCAGCGTATCGGGCCTGTTCCGCATCGCGGCGGCGCCCGTCGCGGGCGCGGCGCGCAGCTCGGACACGCTGCGGACGCTTTGCTCGACGATGCTGCTCGTCAACGACATCGGCTACCTCGACGACCTGTTGCAGGCCCTGGCCACCCGACAATAGCAATGACACATGGAGCGAGACTTGGTTAACAAGGAATTGAATCGATGGTGGGCCGTCGTTGGCGGTGCCATCTGTCTGTCGGTGGGCGCCGGCGTGATCGCGGCGTTCATGTTCGGCACCTTCATCCGCGCGATCGCCGCGCAGAATCACTGGAGCCGGTCCGAGGTATCGCTGGGCCTGACCATCTTCGAGTTCGCGATGGGACCGGGCACCATCGTGCTCGGTTCGCTGATCGACCGCTGGGGCGTGCGCAAGCCGACGCTGATCTTCCTCAGCCTGTTCGCGCTGTCGATCGCGCTGGTCGGCGTGATTCCGCCCTCGGTGCCGCTGTTCTGCCTGGCGTTCGTCGCCGTCGGCTTCTTCGCGCCGGGCAGCAACGCACTGCCGTACGCGAACGTGGTCTGCGCGCGCTTCGACAAGCATCGCGGCCTGGCGCTGGGCCTGACCGTCGGCGGCACCGCGGTGGGGGGCGCGCTGATGCCGCAATACGCGGGTTTCCTGCTCAGCCATTTCGGCTGGCGCGGCGGGTATCTCGGCGTGGCGGCCGCGGTCGCGGCGTTCTCGCTGCCGGCGCTGTACTTCCTCGTCAGGATGCCGAAAGGCACCAAGGAGGCGCGCAGGCGCAGTCTCGACGCCGGCTTGCCGAAGCTCTCGAGGATCGTTCGCACCAGCCGCAGCTTTCGCCAGCTCGGCATCGCGATCTTCTGCATGTCGGGCGTGATGCTGGCCCTGCTGTCGCAACTGGTGCCGATGATGATGGATCGCGGCGCGACGATCGGCATGGCTACCAGCATGCTGTCGATCGCCGGCCTGTCGTCGGCGATCGGGCGCCTGCTCGCAGGCTACCTGATGGACCGCATGCATGCGCCCTATGTCGCGGCGATGTCGTTCGCGATCACGCTGGCCGGCGTGCTGATCCTGGCCAGCGGCGCGATCGGTCTCGACGCGATGATCGCGGCGGGCCTGATCGGCGTGAGCATCGGCGCCGAGGCCGACATCATCACCTTCATTGTCAGCCGCTATTTCGACCTGCGCCTGTTCGGGCGCGTCTGCGGCGGCATCTGGGCCTGCTGGGGCTGGGGCGCGGGCATCATGATCTTCCTGACCGGCCTCTGCTACGACCTGTTGCACTCGTATCACGTCGCGCTATGGAGCTTCGTGGCGATGATCACGCTGGCGATCGTGTCGATCTGCCGGCTCGGGCCTTATGTCTATCCCGAGCGCGTCGACGTGCATGCGGCACGCGCCGGCATCGCCGACACGCCGGAGGAAGGTGCCGGGCGCGCCTGACGGGTTGGCAAGGGCAATGAAAAAACGGGCTTCATGCCCGTTTTTTCATTGCTGCGATTTTGCCGCGCGATCAGATCTTGAACGATTCGAAGGTTTCCGGCGCAAACAGGTCTTCCGGCGTGAGCCGCTGTTTCGATAGCCCCTGCTCGTGCGAGTAGCGCAGGAATACCTCGAGCGTCTCGCGATTCTTCTGCAGGCCATAGGGCCAGAAATCGTCGCCCATTTCCTCGCGCGTCTGCTCGATGTGCGCGTGGAGCCAGGGCAGCATCGCCTTGAGCGCGGCGGTTTCGTTGAGATCCTGGTAGGTACGCCGCTGCGATTCGACGAAGGCCTTGTAGAGCGACTGGGCGACCCAGCGATTGGCTTCGTAGATCTCGCGGCGCACCACCACGGTATGCATGATGGGGAAGATGCCGGTAGTGCGGAAGTAATCGCGTTCGAGGTCCACGTAGTTCTCGAACAGCCGCTTCACGCGCCCGTCGCCGCGCAGGAAGGACGAGGGCATGCGCGCCGTGTAGAGCGCGTCGATCTCGCCGTCGTAGAGCATCTGCGAAAGGGTCTTGTCCGGGCCGATCTGCTCGACGCGGATGTTGGACGGCAGGTCGAGCTTGAGCTTCTCCGAGCGGTTCGGTTCTTCCTCGCCGCCGCTGAAGTAGGTGACGCTGTCGACCGGCACGCCGTAATGATCGGAGAGGATGCCGCGGATCCAGACCGGCGCCGTCATCTGGTATTCGGGGTTGCCGATGCGCTTGCCGATCAGGTCTTGCGGCGTGCGGATCCCGGAGTTGGCGTTCACGTAGATGCAGGAATGGCGGAAGAAGCGCGAGGGGAACACGGGGATCGCGATGAACGGACGCGGCTCGCGGAAGCAGGACATCGTGTACGAGGACAGCGACATCTCCGATGCATCGAATTCCCGATTGCGCAGCATCCGGAAGAAGGTTTCCTCCACCGGCATGTTCAGGTAGTTGAGGTCGATGCCGTCGGGCTGGACCGAGCCGTCCATCAGCGCGCGGGTACGATCGTAGTTCCAGCAGCCGAAGGCGAGTTTCAGTTTGGACAAGGGTTCGCTCCTGATAGGGTCGCGCGGCGGCGCGCGCCGATGGCGCGCGAGGGGACGCCGGGTGACGGGTTCAATAAAACTGGTCGAAATGCACGCGATCGAACGGCACCTGGCGCGCCAGCAGCATCTGCTGCACGGCGGCGCCCATCGCCGGCGGGCCCGCGAAGTAGATTTCCATGTCGCGCAGGCGATCGCCGAGCAGCGCGTCGGCCAGCTCGTGCACGAACCCGACGTGGTCCGCGCCGCCAGCGGCTTCGCTCGCGTCGGGCGCGGATACCGCCGTGCGGTAGTGGATGCGCGTGCCGAAGCCGGGCAGCGCCTCGAGCATGTCGCGCCCGCAGAGGTCGTCGAGCGTGCGGCCGCCGTAAAGGAAATGAAATTCGTTATCCTGAAAGTTGAGATCGAAAGCAATGCCGCGCGCGATCGAAATCATCGGCGCCAGGCCGGAGCCGCCGGCCAGGCAGACCACGTCGCGTCTCACGTCGCGGCGCAGCCAGGCGTGTCCATAAGGGCCGTCGATCTCGATGCGATGTCCTGGCCGCAGCGTGTCGAACAGCGTTCGCGTGCCG
The DNA here is from genome assembly GCF_011753035.1 of Burkholderia sp. Ax-1720. Lineage (NCBI taxonomy): Bacteria > Pseudomonadati > Pseudomonadota > Betaproteobacteria > Burkholderiales > Burkholderiaceae > Burkholderia > Burkholderia sp. Ax-1720. The sequence goes on from NZ_VWWK01000007.1 coordinate 56,617, forward strand.
GCGCCGCCGGGCACGCGGCGCACCTGGAAGTGCAGTGACGGATCGGCCGGATCGGCCACGTTGCTCATCGAATAGGCGCGCTGTCCCGTCACGCCGGGCAAGCTCAGCAGGGCGTACTGGCCGGGCTCGAAGGGCAGCGGCGTTTCGAGCGAGAAGCGGAATTCGCGGATGTCGTGGGTGATGTCGCGGCAGGCTTCGAGGCGCGCGGTGAGCTGGCGCGGCGGATGGACCGGCGCGTATTGCTCGGCGGTGCGGACCTTGATCGTGCAATCGCCGCCGGGCACGGCCTGGCAGCCCAGGAAGCGGCCGCGCTCGCGATCCTTGGCGCTGCGGCCCGGTGCTTCGGGCCAGTGTTCGTGGAGTTCGCCCTCGACGAGCTGGAACTTGCAGTTGCCGCAGGCGCCGACATTGCATTCGTAGGGGAAGGCGATGCCGGCGCGTTGCGCGGCGCGCAGGATCGTGTCGTCCGGCTTGCATGGAAACCGGGTGCCGGTCCCTTCGAGGGTGATATGACGAGTCGATGTTGACATGAGTTCGCGTTCTCTCCTTCAGGGACGCGGTAGGTTTCAGGGCCGCCGGTACCCGAGCCGGGTCGAGATGCCTTCGGCGGCGGTGATGAGTTCCGGCGTGAAGCCACGCAAGGCTTTCTTGGTCAGGCGCTGCGTCGGGCCGCCGACGCTGATCGCCGCGATCACCTGGCCGTTCAGGTCGCGCACCGGAGCGGCGATGCCGCGCATGCCGATCTCGGATTCCTCGTCGTCGGTCGAGTAACCGTCCACGCGCACCTGGTCCAGCACCTTCATCAAGGCCGCCGAGCTGGTGTTGGTCTTCGGCGTGCGTGCCACCAGGCCCTCGCGGATCACCCGCGCCAGCGTCTCGGGCGCGCCGTGGGCGAGCAGCACCATGCCTTCCGAGGTGCAGAACGCGGGTTTGCGGTCGCCGATATAGGAGCGCATGCGGATCGCCTGATTGCTCTCTAGGTTGAAGAGGTAAATGATGCTGGTGCCGTCGAGAATCGCCAGGTGCACGGTCTCGTCGGTCTTTTCACGCAATTCATGCAGGAAGGGCAGCGCCTGCTTCGAGACATCGAGCCGGCGCCGCACCAAGGTGCCGAGCGCGAACAGTTCGATGCCGAGCCGGTAGCGACCGTTTTCCAGGTTCTGCTCGAGGAGACCTTCCGCGAGCAGCGTCGTCGCAAGCCGATGCGCCGTGCTCTTCGCCAGCTTCAGCCGCTTGGCCAGCGTGCTGATGCCGATTTCGGGCTCCTCCTCCGAAAAGGTCTTCAAGACCCGGATCGCCGCCGTCACCGAGGACAGCCTGCCTTCCGCCGGTGCCTCGTCCGTTGTGTTTTCCGTGGCCTGGGGTTCCGGTGCTTTCGTCACCATGGACTTTACCTCAAAAGTTATAAATTGGAACAACGTTCTGTATAGAGGAACATTCTCTCGAATTTTGCCCACCTTGTCCAGATCGCGCCGGGTTGTGGGCGCGGCGGGCATCGCGACGCCATCCACGATCATAGCCAGTTCTCCGGCTAGTCCCTGGTGAAACGCGATTTCTCCCGGCTTTCACGTGGTTTCTGGCGAGCTTTCCTGTGACAGGCATATTTTCATCGCTCATCCGTGCATACCCTGAGGCGGTATTTCTTGACACCGATGAGGGGAAATTGCCAAATACGATCCGCGTCAATTAAGGAACGATGTTCCATATAAAGGAACGATTGGCGAGAGCTTGAGAATCGCCGATTCGTTCCCGGCTGACGTCGAATCGACAATAACGGGAGGAGATAGGCAGCATGAGAAGGTGCATGTGGAGGATGTGCGCGGCGCTGGGCCTGGTGGTGTCCGCGGCCGCGCAGGCGCAGGGCAGCGTGACCCTGTACGGGGTGATGGACAACGGGGTGAGCTTCATCAGCAACGAGCACGGCCATGGGCTGGTGAAGGCGAACGACGGCGTGTTTACGCCGAATCTCTGGGGCATCCGGGGCAGCGAGGATCTGGGCAACGGGCTGAAGGCGATTTTCCAGCTGACCAACCAGTTCCAGGTGAATACCGGCAATATCACGCCGGGGCAGTCGCTGTTCTCGAAGACCTCGATCATCGGGCTGTCGGACGATCGATACGGGACGCTCACGCTGGGTAGTCAGTACGACTTCATGGCCACCTCGTTGTGGGCTTCGGGCATCGATACCGCGGACGACGGCGGGTTTTTCTTCGGCTTTCCCGCCGGTCCGTTCCAGAAACTCGGTATTCCTAACAACCCTACCGGCGAGCTGGACTGGGACCGCAGCGAGGGCACCCCGATCGCGAATACCGCCAAATACCAGAGCCCGGTGATCGCGGGCCTGTCGTTCGGCGCGATGTACGGCTTCGGCAACGTGGCCGGCTCGGTGGGGGCGGGGAATTCATCGAGTTTCGGCCTCAACTACGTGTCGGGCAATCTCGGCCTGGGCGCGGCCTACACGGACGTGAAGTACCTGGTGACAGGCAGCCCGCAGGTCAGCGTGCGCAACTGGGGCGCGGGCGCCAAGTACGAGTTCGGCAAGCTGATCCTGCATGCGGTGCTGTCGACCGTGCACAACATGGGCAATGGCGCGGCAGCCTACCAGATGTCAGGCGGGATTCGCTGGCGCTTCGCGCCGGCGTTGATGCTCAGCGGCGAGTACATGTACATGAAGGGCAATGGCTTCCTGGACAACAATCACGCGAACCAGGTCGGCGCGACGCTGTTCTATATCTTGTCCGCGCGCACCACCGTGTACGTATCGTCGATCTACCAGCGCGCGAATGCGGGCGCCTCGGCGCAGATCAGCGGGATCACCGACCCGGGGCCAGGCTCGAGCAGCAACAACCAGACGGTATTGCGAATCGGCCTGCATACGCGTTTCTGAGTGTGCCATGGGGAAACCTGCCGCTGCCTGCCTCGTGGCGGGACGGCGGCGCATGGCCCCGGCAGCATGCCGGGCCGGGAATGGCGTGAGCGGCTCAGGCGACGCGCAGCGCCGCCAGCCGCTCCCTCAGCAGGCTCGCCCGGCGCCCGCTGCGGCAATAGGCCAGCACCGGCTTCGGCAGTTCGTCGAGCAGCGCGCCGAATGTTTCGGCCTGCTCATCGCCGATCGGCTGCCCGGCAGCCACCGGCAGGTAACGCGCCTCGATCCCCAACTCGCGCGCCGCCTTCTCGATCTCCGCGAAACCGGGTTGATCCGCGCTCTCGCCGTCGGGCCGATTGCAGATCACCGAGCGGAAGCCCGCATTGCGGATCGCCTTCAGGTCCTCCGGCTGGACCTGCCCCGAAGCGGTAAACCCACTTTCAGCGGCCTCCCGACATCGCTCGATCGCCTCGCGAAAACGGGCGATCGCGAACTCGATGTCCTGCTCCGTGGTGAAGCGCCCGACGCTGATGCGCACGGTGCGTGCCGCCGCCTGCGCATCGAGGCCGATCGCGGTGAGCACATGCGAGGGCGTGCCGGCGGCCGAATTGCAGGCCGAGGTGGACGACACGGCCAGCGCCTCGCCGAGCATGAAGGGCTGGAAGCCCGGCGCGTTGACGGTCAGGCTCAGCGTGTGCGGAATGCGGCGCGCCTCGCGCGCGTTCTGCGTGACGTCGCCGATCGCGAGGATCGCATCGCGCAAGCCCTCGCTCAAGGTGGCGATGCGCGCCGTATCGCTCTCCAGCGCGGCGGCCGCCACTTCGCAGGCGGTGCCCATGCCGACGATCTGGTGCGTGGCCAGGGTGCCCGAGCGCAGCCCGCGCTCGTGTCCGCCGCCGTGCATCTGCGGGGCGATCCGCTCGGCGATCTCGCGCCGCACATACAGCGCGCCGATCCCCTTCGGGCCATACACCTTGTGCGCCGACATCGACAGCATGTCGATGCCGAGCGCGCGCACGTCGATCGCGGTCTTGCCGAGCGCCTGCGCCGCGTCGACGTGGAGCAGGGCGCCGGCCGCATGAACCACGCGCGCGATCGCGGCGATGTCGCTGAGCGTGCCGATCTCGTTGTTGACCAGCATCAGCGAGACCAGGCCCGTATCGGGGCCGATCGCCTCGGCCACCGCCTCGGCACCGATCTCGCCGTTGGGCGCGGGGCTCAGGTAGCTCACCGCGAAGCCGTGCTTCGCGAGGCTGGCCATGGTGTCGAGGATGGCCTTGTGCTCGATGCGGCTGGTGATCAGGTGGCGCCGCTCGCTGGCCTTGTCGGCATAACCCTTCAGCGCGAGATTGTTCGATTCGGTGGCGCCCGAGGTCCAGACGATCTCGTCGGCGTCGGCGCCGATCAGCGAGGCCACCTGCGCGCGAGCCTGTTCCACCTTCTCGCGCGCCAGCCGTCCCGCCAGATGCGAGCTCGAGGCCGGATTGCCGAAGATGCCGTCGGCGCCGAGGCACTCGGCCATCGAGGCGATCACGCGCGGATCCACCGGGGTGGTCGCTGCGTAGTCGAGGTAGTGGAGGTGGAGGTTCTCGCTCATGGTCGTTCGTTCATTGCCGCCGTGGAATGCGGAAATGATACGGGGAGCCATCAAGAAAAAGGCTCCAAATTCCGCCGTGATTCCGCGTTTGCATAGAAGATTTTTCTATTTGCTTAGCGTCGGGACGGAAATCGTGTGGCGAGGAGCGGGTTGGCGAGAACGACTTGCCGAGGCGGGTGAAACGGAAGATGGCTGAAGGCAATACGAAAGCAGGCGCTAGGAGCACCAGGCCCCGGCGGGCGCCGGAGCCTGCCGTGTCAAGGCCTCAGACGCCTTCGACCACGCGGAAATCGCGCTCGGCGCCGTCGCCGAGCTCCTTCAGCGCGGCCTGGTAGGCCGGGCTGTTGCGCGCGGCCAGCGCGGCTTCGAGGCTGTCGAACTCGATCACCACCGCGCGCTGCTGCAGGCCCGACTCGAACACTTCGGCCGGCGTGTTGCGCACCAGGTAGCGGCCGCCGGCTTCGGTCACGGCCGGCGCGGCCAGCTTGGCGTAGGCCGCCATCTTGTCGGGATCGGAGATATTGCGGTAGATGCTGAGCCAGTATGCTTTTGCCATGGATGTTGTCTCCGGGAGGGGCGATAGGCGAATGCGCTCGCGCGAGGCATTCTTCCAGCGCGATATTACGGGAATTCGGGGGCGGAAGTCGGCGCGCGGCCTATCCCGCCGATCGGTCGCCCGAGCCATCAGCCGGCGGCGGGTTCCTTCCTGCCGCGCCGGCGCGGTGCCGCCGAGGCGGGCGCGGCCGGGATCGGCTCGAACAGGGCATCGAGGTCGTCGGCCGAGAACTTGACGGCGCCGGCGGCATCCTCCGACAGGATCGCGCTGGCCAGCGCCGCCTTCTGCTCCTGCAGCACCAGGATCTTCTCCTCCACGCTGCCGGCCACGATCAGCTTGTAGACGAACACCGGCTTGTCCTGCCCGAGCCGATGCGCGCGGTCGGTCGCCTGGTTCTCGACGGAAGGGTTCCACCACGGGTCGTAGTGGATCACGGTATCGGCGGCCGTCAGGTTCAGGCCCACGCCGCCGGCCTTCAGGCTGATCAGGAACAGCGGCACCTCGCCTTGCTGGAAGCGCTGCACGGGCGTGACGCGGTCGGTGGTGTCGCCGGTCAGCATCACGTGGGCGATGCCGGCGGCGTCGAGCGCCTCGGCGATCAGCTCGAGCATGCCCGTGAACTGCGAGAACAGCAGCACGCGGCGGCCTTCCTCGATCAGTTCCGGCAGCATCTCCATCAACAGCGCCAGCTTGGCCGATTCCTCGACGCGCGCGGCCCGTTCGAGCTTGACCAGGCGCGGATCGCAGCACACCTGGCGCAGCTTGAGCAGCGCCTCGAGCACCACGATATGGCTGCGCGCCAGCCCCTTCTCGGCGACGGCCTTGCGCATCTTCTCGTGCACCGCGGCGCGCACGGTTTCGTAGAGGTCGCGCTGGGCGCCGTCGAGTTCCACGCTGCGCAGGATGGTGGTCTTGGGCGGCAGCTCGGTGGCGACCTCGTCCTTGCGACGGCGCAGCATGAAGGGGCGAATCCGCCGCGCCAGCAGCTCGCGCCGGATCGTGTCGCCGTGCTTCTCGATCGGCGTGCGCCAGCGCCGCGAGAAATCGCGCTGCGTGCCGAGGAAGCCGGGCAGCAGGAAATCGAACTGGGCCCAGAGTTCGCCCAGGTGGTTTTCGAGCGGCGTGCCGGTCAGGCACAGCCGATGCTGCGCGCGCAGCTCGCGGATGGTGGCGGCCGCCTTGGTGGCGGCGTTCTTGACGTACTGGGCCTCGTCGAGGATCAGCAGGTGGTAGTCGTGCTCGGCGAGCGCCGCCTGGTCGCGCCAGAGCAGGGCGTAGGTGCTCAGCACCAGGTCGTGCCGGGGGATCTCGTCGAAGCGCTCGCGCCGCTGCGGCCCATGCAGGTCGAGCACGCGCAGGTCCGGCGCGAAGCGTCGCGCCTCCTCGCGCCAGTTGTGCATCAGCGTGGTGGGCGCCACCACCAGGGCCGGCCGGTCGAGCCGCCCGGCTTCCTTCTCGGCGAGGATGTGGGCCAGCGCCTGCACGGTCTTGCCGAGCCCCATGTCGTCGGCCAGCACGCCCGACAGGTTCTGCTCGCGCAGGAACTGCATCCAGTTCAGGCCCTGGCGCTGGTAGGCGCGCAATTCGGCTTGCAGCCCGCGCGGCACCGGCGCCTCGTCGACGCCCTGGCCGCTCGCCAGCCGTTGCGCGAGCTGCCGGATCGAGGCGTCGCCGTGGAATTGCCAGCGGCCCGTCTGGTTCAGCGCCTCGATCCGGGCCGCGTCCCAGGCCGACAGGCGCAGGCTGCCGGCGCCGATCGTGTCGAACAGGTCGATCAGCACGCGCACCACCGGCTTGAGGCGGGCGGCGCGCAGGTGCAGCCGTTCGCGCTGGTCGGTCAGCAGCTCGATGATCTCGTCGTCGTCGATAGCGTCGAGCCGGCCCGACAGCCAGCGCGTGTCGCGCCGGAACAGCTCGGCCAGCAGCGGCTCCAGGCGCACGATCCGGTCGTTGACGCTGATGCCCATTTCCAGCTCGAACCAGCCTTCGCCGGCCTGCCTGAGCACGCCGTCGATCGACTCGACCTCGGCCACGTTGTGGCGGAACGCGTCGCTCATCACCACCTGCCAGCCGTCGCGGCGCAGGGCCGGCACGAGGTTCCTGACGAAGTCGGGCCAGTCGTCGGGATAACGTGGCGTGAGCATGCCGTCGGGGAACGGCTTGGGCCCATGCACCAGCTTCGAGGGCATCTTGCCGAGCCCGAGCCGGTGCAGTTCCGCCAGGCGTTTCTGCTCGGCCTCGAGCCGGCGGCGCACCTGCACCACCTCGCCGCTCGCGCTGCGCACCAGGGTGGTATTGCCTTGCGCGGCCAGCGCGTGGCCGTCGTACTCGAAGCTGACGGTGGCGAAATCCAGGGCGTTCTGCGTGTTGGGCGAGGAACGGCCGAAAGTCCACACCGGCAGCGTGTCGAGCGACAGCCGCGGCAGCGGCTCGGTGTCGATCACCTGCACGCTGGCCGAGACGGGCGCGGGCGGCGGGGGAAAGTCGGGCGCCACTTCCTGCATCACCTTGCCCACCAGCACGGCCTCGTCGAGCGTGACGGGCGGCATGGCCAGGAATTCCGCGAGTTCGTCGGCCGGCCAGGGCACCGCGATCGTGCCGGCCTCGCCGGTTTGCGCGTCGAGGTACCAACCGGGCTCGGTGGTGGTCAGCAGCAGGGTGGCGGGCGGCTCGGCCTGCAGGATCGGCTGGATCCGCGTGTCCGACAGCGTGTGCCAGTGGATCCGGCCCGGGCGCGTCGCGGCGAGTTGCAGGGCGCGCGGCTCGCTCGACGAGGCGAACTGCGCCGTGGACGAGACGAAGGCGCGGCCGGTGGCGATCATCTTGTCCATGATGGCGGCGCCGTTGCTGCCATTCAGCCGGAAGCCGCCGATGTAGGAGCGGCTGCGTTCCAGCCACAGGCCGCGCAGGATCGCCAGGTCGTCCTCCACGACGAACTTCGGCGGCTGGACCAGCGCGTTTTCCAGGTTGCGCCAGGGATCGCCGAACGAGCGGATCGCGCCGTCGGCGCCGATGCGCGCCTTGTAGAGGAAGATTTCCGGCTTGCCCTGGTAGGTGCCGGCGATCACATAGGCCAGCCCCTGCGTGGCCTTGGCCGCCGCTGGCTTGGCGCTGGGTCCCTTCGACGCCACGCGGGCCGTGCGAAAGCCTTCCAGCCAGGTCAGCAGTTCGGGACGCACGCCCGTGGCCGCGCGCTTGGGCTGTTGATCGAGGCCGGCCACCAGCACCGCCGCCACGTGCTTGCACAGATAGCCGACCGGGCAGGTGCATTCGTTGTCGATCCAGGTGTCCCCCTCCTCGTCGCCCTCGCGGAAGCTGATGCTCACCTCGTAGGGACGCGAGTGGGTGCCTTGCACCTTGGCGCTCAGCGTGCCGCGATCCTCCTGCCACTGCAGGTCCGAGACGGCGTTCTCATAGCTGCGGGCCTTGGCCATCGTGGCGGGACTCAACCAGTTGGTGATCTGCTTGCGGGTATAGGAAAAGGGCATGTCGAAGGGGTTCGGGGCAGCGGCGCGGTAGGTATTCTACGTGCGCCGCCTCGCTTCGACGCCGGCGCGGGCCGGCCGGCTTGGGCTGGATCATCCCGGCGCCGGCCGCCGTGCCGCATCGGGACAACCGCGCCGCGCCCGCGATGTCCCCCGAACCCCCGCCCTCCAAGCCGCGAGCCCCGGCCTCATGGTTTCCCCCCAAGGTCGCTGGCAGTCAACAAAACGTCGCCGGCGGTCGCCTCGGGCCGAATATGGCCCGTTATTTTTGCTTCCACGGTGCAGGCCTCGTCGTCCCCATCATCCGCCTGCGAGACAACCGCCGAACAGGGAGCCAACATGAAGTCGTGCAAGACCCTCGCGCTGGTCGTGGCCTTGGCCGCGGCATCCGCCTTGCCGTTGCCGTCGTTTGCCCAGGATGCCGCCGCCTGCCGCACGGTGCGTTTCTCCGATATCGGCTGGACCGACATCACCTCCACCACGGCCCTGGCCTCGATGCTGTTCGACTCGCTCGGCTACAAGCCGACCACCACCATCTCCTCGGTGCCGATCTCGTTCGCCGGCCTGAAGGCCAAGCAGATCGACGTCTCGCTCGGCTACTGGTGGCCGGTGCAGCAGAAGCAATTGCAGCCCTTCCTCGACTCGAAGTCGATCACGGTGCTGGAGCCGCCCAACCTGTCGGGCGCCAAGGCCACCCTGGCGGTGCCGGCCTATGAGTACCAGGCCGGCCTGAAGACCTTCGACGACATCGCCAAGCATCGCGCCGAGCTCGACGGCAAGATCTACGGCATCGAGCCCGGCAGCAGCGCGAACGCGACCATCCAGAAGATGATCGACACCAATCAATACGGCCTGGGCGGCTTCAAGCTGGTGGAGTCGAGCGAGGCCGGCATGCTGGTGACGGTCGAGCGCGCGGTGCGCGACAAGAAGTGGGTGGTGTTCCTCGGCTGGGAACCGCACCCGATGAACATCCAGCTGCAGATGAACTACCTGTCGGGCGGCGACGCCTCGTTCGGGCCGAACTACGGCGAGGCGCGCGTCTACACGCTGACCGCGAACGGCTTCGCCGAGCGCTGCCCGAACGCCGGCAAGCTGGTCTCGAACCTGCGCTTCACCACCGACATGGAGAACCAGCTGATGCTGGCCGTGGTGAACAAGACCCGCCCGGCCGACGCCGCCAAGGACTACATCCGCAAGCACCCGCAGGTGCTCGACGGCTGGCTGTCCGGCGTGAAGAGCTTCGACGGCAAGGACGGCGTGGCCACCGTCAAGGCGGCGCTGGGCATGTAAGGCCGCCGCCCGGCACGCGACATCGATCAACCGGACGCGAGGGCGTCCATGCAAGCAACGAGGCAATCGCAATGAACCATGAAGTGATCATCACCTGCGCCGTGACGGGCGCCGGCGACACGGTCGGCAAGCACCCGGCGATCCCCGTCACGCCGAAGCAGATCGCCGAGGCGGCGATCGAGGCGGCCCGCGCCGGCGCGACGGTCGCACACTGCCATGTGCGCGACCCGCGAACCGGGCGCGGCAGCCGCGACCCGAGCCTGTACCGCGAGGTGGTGGACCGGATCCGCTCGGCCGACGTGGACGTGATCATCAACCTGACGGCCGGCATGGGCGGCGACCTGGAGATCGGCGCCGGCGAGGAGCCGATGCGCTTCGGCCAGGGCACCGACCTGGTGGGCGGGCTGACGCGCCTGGCGCACGTCGAGGAGCTGCTGCCCGAGATCTGCACGCTCGACTGCGGCACGCTCAACTTCGGCGACGGCGACTATATCTACGTGTCGACGCCGGCCCAGCTGCGCGCCGGCGCGAAGCGCATCCAGCAGCTCGGCGTGAAGCCCGAGCTGGAGATCTTCGATACCGGCCATCTGTGGTTCGCCAAGCAGTTGCTCAAGGAAGGCCTGCTCGACGATCCGCCGCTGTTCCAGCTCTGCATGGGGATTCCCTGGGGCGCGCCGGCCGATACCGGCACCATGAAGGCGATGGTCGACAACCTGCCGCCCGGCGCGCACTGGGCCGGCTTCGGCATCGGCCGCATGCAGATGCCGATGGTGGCGCAGGCGATGCTGCTGGGCGGCCACGTGCGCGTGGGCCTGGAGGACAACATCTGGCTGGATCGCGGCGTGCCGGCCTCGAACGGCTCGCTTGTGCAGCGCGCGCGGGAGATCATCGAGCGCCTCGGCGCCCGCGTGCTGACGCCCGCCGAGGGCCGTGCCAAGCTGGGCCTGCCGCCGCGCGGCCAGCGCCTGCTGGAGCGCCGCGCGATCGCCGAATTCGCGTGACATCACGAGCGGCGGCGCGCGCACCAGGCGCCGCGCCGCCAGACATTCAGGAAAGCCAAGGATTCGACATGACTGTGATCACCGATATCAAGACCTTCGCCGCGATCGGCACCGGCGTGATCGGCAGCGGCTGGGTGGCGCGCGCGCTCGCCCACGGGCTCGACGTGGTCGTCTGGGACCCGGCGCCGGGCGCCGAGCAGCAACTGCGCGCGAACATCGCCAATGCCTGGCCCGCGCTGGAGCGCGTCGGGCTGAAGCCGGGCGCCTCGCCCGAGCGGCTGCGCTTCGTCGCGACCATCGAGGCCTGCGTGGCCGATGCCGATTTCATCCAGGAAAGCGCGCCCGAGCGCGAGGCGCTGAAGCTCGAATTGCACGAGCAGGTGAGCCGCGCGGCCAAGCCGGGCGCGATCATCGCCTCGTCCACCTCGGGCCTGCTGCCCACCGATTTCTACGCGCGCGCCACGCATCCCGAGCGTTGCCTGGTCGGCCACCCGTTCAACCCCGTTTATCTGCTGCCGCTGGTCGAGGTGCTGGGCGGCGAGCGCACCTCGGCCGAGGCCGTCGACGCGGCGATCGGCATCTACGCCGCGCTCGGCATGCGGCCGCTGCGGGTGCGCAAGGAAGTGCCGGGCTTCATCGCCGACCGGCTGCTGGAGGCGCTCTGGCGCGAGGCGCTGCACCTCGTCAACGAGGGCGTGGCGACTACCGGCGAGATCGACGACGCGATCCGCTTCGGCGCCGGCATCCGCTGGTCCTTCATGGGCACCTTCCTGACCTACACGCTGGCGGGCGGCGATGCCGGCATGCGCCACTTCATGAAGCAGTTCGGTCCGGCGCTGGAGCTGCCCTGGACCAAGCTGGTGGCGCCCACGCTGACCGACGAGCTGATCGACCGCGTAGTGGAAGGCACGGCCGAGCAGCAGGGCGAGCGCAGCATCAAGGCGCTGGAACGCTATCGCGACGAGTGCATCACCGAGGTGATCGAGGCGATCTCGCGCGTCAAGGCGCGCCACGGCATGCGTTACGAGGACTGAGCATGACGACGGCAACGGCCAGCGGCTTCACCGTGTATCGCGACCAGGTGCGCGAGGAATGGGTCGACTACAACGGGCACCTGCGCGATGCGTTCTACCTGCTGATCTTCAGCTACGCGAGCGATGCGCTGATCGAGCGGATCGGCCTCGACGACGCCACGCGCCGCGCGCGGCAGCGCTCGATCTACACGCTCGAGGCGCACCTGAACTACCTGCACGAGATCAAGCTCGGCACGGCGGTGCATGTCGACGCGCGCGTGCTGGCGGTCGACGCGAAGCGCATCCATCTGTACCTGGAGATGTTCGCCGAAGGCGTGGCGGGGCCCGTGTCGGCCAGCGAGCAGATGCTGATGCACATCGACACCAGCGGCCCGAAGGCCACGCCCTTCGATGCCGACGTGGCTGAGCGGCTGGCCGGGATGGTGGCGCGGCAGCAGGGGCTGCCGGCGCCCGCTCATGCGGGGCGCGTGATCGGCTTGCCGCCGGCGCGTCCCGCGCGCTGAGCGAGGCGCGGGCGATGGCGCTGGAAGCGGGAATCGCCGCCTTCGTCACGCGCGTGACGGCCGAGGGCGGCGATGGGGGCGATCCGCGCGCGCTGTCGATCGAGGCGCTGCGCGAGGCTTACGAGGCGTTCGCCGCGCGCTGGACGCCGGCCCGGCTGCCGCCCGGCGTGATCGTCGAGGATGCCGTGATGTTCGCGCCGGCGGGACATCGCCTTGCCTTGCGGCGCTACCGGGCCCGCGAGCAGCCGCGCGGCACGGTGCTGTTCTTCCATGGCGGCGGTTTCGTGCTCGGCTCGCTCGACAGCCACGCGTCGATCACGGCGCGGATCGCGGCCGATACCGGCCTCGACGTGATCGCCGTCGATTACCGGCTGGCACCCGAGCATCGCGCCCCGGCCGCGCACGAGGACGTGCGTGCCGTGACGCGCGCCGCGCTGGACGGCAGCCTGCCGTTCGGACCGACGGCGCTGCCGGTCGCCGTTGCCGGCGATAGCGCGGGCGGCACGCTGGCGGCCAGCGTGGCCGCCTGGTTCGGCGCCGAGCTCGCGGCCGTCGCGCTGGCTTACCCGATGCTCGGCCTCCAACCCGAATCGCCCGCCGCCGAAACCGAGGCGCATGCGCCGATGCTGACGCTCGACGAGGTGCGCCTGTACCGGCGTCTCTATTGGGGCGACGCCGCGCCGCCGGCCGGCACGGTGCCGCTGTTCGCGGCCCGCTTCGACGGCTTGCCGCCGCTGCTGGCGGTGGGTGCCGAGCACGATCCCCTGCGCGACGACGCGCGCGTCTACGTCGAGCGCATCGTCGCGGCCGGCGGCGAGGCGCATTTCCACTTCGGCTCCGGCCTCGTGCATGGCTGCTGGCGCGCGCTCGACCTCAGCCCGGGCGCGGCCCGGATGCACGCGACGATCTGCGAATTCCTGGAAGCCGGCGTGATGCGATGCGCGCGGCGCATGTGAAACATGCGAATGGCGCGTTGGTGCTCGAGACAGGCAGCGGGCAGTGCGCGATCGATTTCCTCGTGCTCGGTCGCGACGAGGCGGCGGCCCTGCATTTGCGCTGGACGGTCGCCATCGAGGTGGCCGGCTGATCGATCGGTGGCGTACCGGAAAGCGGCGGCGGTTCGCTCAGGCGCGCCGCAATAGCTGGCACATCGGCTCGTTTGCCATTTCCATGGTCACGCCGCTGCGCTCGTAGTTCTCGTTGCGATAGCTCGCATGCGATCCGACCGGCACATCCGAGCCGGGGATCATGCCCGCCCCCACGCCCGCCCGATTCAATTCATGTTCGCATTGCCCGACGAACGAACGCAGCGCATGGATCTGCTGCGCGTCGTACGAGCCCGTCGCCGGGTTCGGCTGGAGGTAGAGCGTGAACTGGGCGCCTTGCGTCACGCGATCGTTGGCCGGGCTCGGCGTGGCCGCACCCGCGCGCGCCATGTCGGTCAGCTTGAAGCGCGTGACCGGCGACTGGCTCGAGAACAACAGCGGAGCCAGGGCCGCATAGGCGCGCGCGAACTGTCTCGGGTCCACGCTCAGATGCACCTTGTGGCCGTCGAAGGGCGCATTGGGCGCTGCGTGCTTGGCGCGGACATTGATGAAGTAGTCATTGCCCAGGTTCGAGGTGCTGTGATGGGGTGTCTCGATGGTCGGCGAGCCGAGATCGTCGAGCGAGGGCGGCCGGCTGGTCGGCGCGATGGCCGTCGGCGAGACGCCATGCAGTTGCTGCCTGATCTGCGGCGCCTGCACGGCAAGGCGCTGGTTGGGGCCCATCACGGGGGAGCTCGGCGATGCGTGCGCATGGCCGCTCATTCCCAGGCCGCCGAGATTCAGCGACGGCGCCATCGGACGACGCAGGCCGCCGCCGGGACGCGAGGCGCGCTGGCCCGGCATGCCGGGGAAATTCTGCGCCGTGCCGGCGCTGCGATTGCTCGGCGACGGCGTGGCCACCGGTGCCGCGTGGCCGGTTTGCGACGGCGAGGCATGGGCGGTCTGGCCGGTGCTGGGCGTGGGGATGTTCAGTGACAGGGTGGGACGGGGCATGGCTCTTCCGCGGCGGTTCGAAAAACGGCCAAGCTTATCGGCGGGCCTCGCGCGAGGCATTTTGTTATACGAAGAAAACCGCCCTGATGCGAACCGGCAGGGCCGCTCGACGTTGGGTGAAAGCCCTGCCTGGCGTGACTTGTCGGTGCACCTGAGCGCGCCGTGCAAGCAAAAAAATACCCCGGACCGAAGCCGGACCGAGGTGGAGTGCACGCCGTCTGTTGGCACGAGAACAGCTGCGAGTCGAGTATAGAAAGCCGTTCGACGGCTTTCAAAATGAAAAACAGAAGGAATCTTCTGCGATTCGACTGGCAAAACGTCGATTTGCCGATATTGCGAGAGCGCCGGCGAATAAAGGCTCACGCTGGTGAGATTGCCCTTGGCTCGAGGAAACAATCGCCTTCCCGGGTCTGGAAATCGTCGGAGGATCCACCGAACCCGAAATGAAAAACGGCACGACCTCGTCGAGGATCGTGCCGTTCGTCATGGCTCGGGATCATGCTGGAATCCGGCGCGGCGAAACGCTGCTCGCGCCGCCGTATTCCACGATCCCCGAGAAACACATTGTTGCACCACCTGCAACGATGATGCGGGCCTTCTCCAGCTCGTTCCGATCGGGACGGGTGCCCCCGGATCGAAAAAAGGCCCGGGCGCCAGGCGCCCGGGCTAAGCCGTCCCTGATGGGGCGGCGGAGGTTTGGGGCCTGAAAACGGCAACGAGCCCGTGGTGGGCTCGTCGTCGAAACGGGCTGCCGCCGGGGCAGCCTCGCAGCTACTGCTTAGTGACCGAAGTAGATCGAGTCACGTGCCGTGGCAGCCGGTGCCACCGCGCTGCCCGAACGCACCACCGGCGCTGCCTGCGAGCCGTAGCCGCTGGTGTCCGTGCCCGCCACGCGGGCCTCGGCGGCCTGGATGTCTTCCGGGTAGTACGGGCTCGCGACGCCCGGATGATACCCGGCCTTCTCGAGTTGAACCAGTTGCGCGCGCACTTCGGCGCGGGTCACGGGCTGGTTCGTTTGCGCGAACGCGGCGACCGAGGCGGTAAGGGCAAGAGCGGCAACGACTGCTTGAGTGAGCGACTTCATGATATGACCTCCGTATCTTTGTTTGGTGTGTCGCCTTCGACTGGATGTCGTCAGCGAGTGATGTGAATCGTAGTCCTCGCGATACCTAGGGTAAATACTGGTTTCGGTGATAGATCGTTGCTTAAATCGATAAAATCGCGGGTTGTCAATGGTCGGAGGAATGCATGGGCGGCAACGATGCCGGGACGTCGCCCGAAGGCGCGCGCGGCAACTCGATTCGAGCGACCGAGGCAGAGGACCAGCGGGGTGAGCGAGCGGCAGACGTAAAAGCGAAAGCCCCGCGAATCGCAGGGGCTTTCAGGCATGGCGAGGCATGGAGCGCGTGTGGAAACGCCTGCGGCGGGCAGGCGCCGCAAAAGGAAACGCCGCGAGTGGATCGCGGCGTCTGGCTGGGGGCGGCTTACTTGCCGCTGTGCAGGCCCAGCACCTGGGCGGCGGAGATCATCGCGCCGGCGTTCGCGGGGGCGGGACGCTCGGCAGGGCGAAACACCTCTTCGCCGCGCTGGATGGTCTGTCGCGACAGCGCGCAGGTGCCGGTGCGCTGCGCGAAGCGGCGCCGCCAGCGCTGCTCGCCGTAGTGGCAGCGGCCGGGTTCGACCCAGCGAACCACCAGCAGCGTATCGGATTGTTCGAGAATTTCGACGTGAACGTCGGAGGCGTCGAGCACTGGCCTTGATTGGGAAGACTTCATTTGCCGTTTCCTAAAGCTCGTGCGGTATCGGCCTAGGCAGTATTTGCAACTGCGATTTGTCGATTCCGTAGCGGTTTCCAATAAGAATCTGGGGCTAAATGTAAGCGCCTGCGACAAGAAAAAACATCCTGTCTGGCTCGAATTACATTTTGCCGATTTAGAAACAATCGACGAGCCCTGTCGGGCGCACAAAGAAAAAACCCCGGAGGGGATCCGGGGTGGAAAAAGGAGCGAGCCACACGGCAGACGCCTTACTCGCATAGGCATCTGGGGTGAGGACCGTGTTGAGGTAGCTCGCCCTTGGAGACGGTTCAGTGCACGTCGTACATCGATCGGCCGTTGATCGTGAACGGGTCTTGGGCCCGTTTTCCTGCTTCGGCCGTGTAACGAGGCTGTGCACCATAGCCGGAATTCACGTTCTCGCTGTCCTGCGCCCGCGCCTGCTGGGCGGTGGCGCCGGCGGATTGCGACGGAGCCTGCGCGTCATCGCCGGCCGCGAAGGCGGACGAGGCGAATGCCAGCAGGGCGGACGCCGCGAGGATCGAATAAGGCTTGCGCATCATGATCGGCTCCTTGCGAAAGGTCGGCGGGCGACCGGCTGTTTCCACCGCGCCTGCCGTCGAACGTTTCCGGACAACAGGCGCAATGATGCAATGCGCAAGCCGCTAGCAGCGTGACGCGTGGATGGCAGTCCTGTCAGGAAAGGCAGGTCGGGAATGGATACGACGGCTAAGCGCTTGGACGATCGAAACGCAGTGTCGTCATTTCCTGAACACTGCGTTGCGCATTTGACGCTATTCACGGCGCGACGCAATGGATTTGCAATGCTTTATATGCCGGTTAATCGCGCGGTGACGAATGCCGATTCGAATCGGCATTGCCTCAGCGCGTGAAGCGTGTCGCGCTGAACGGCGCGAGATCGATCTCCGGCGTCTCGCCGCAGATCGCCTGCGCGAGCAGCCGGCCCGTGATCGGGCCGAGCGTCAGCCCGTGATGGTTGTGGCCGAACGCGAACCACATGCCGCGATGGCGCGGCGCCGCGCCGATCACCGGCCGCATGTCGGGCGTGCAGGGGCGAAAGCCGAGCCAGGGCGCCGAGTCGAGCCGCGCGCCCAGGCCGAAGCTCGGGCGCGCGATGCGTTCGGCGCGCGCCAGCTGGATGCCCGTGGGCGGCAGCGAGCGGGCCGCCAGCTCGATGCCGGTGGTCAGGCGCAGGCCGCGCTGCATCGGCGCGATCACGTAGCCGTGCTCGATGTCGACCACCGGCGCCGACAGGCGCGGCAGCCCGGCCGGCGGCGCGTAATGCATGTGGTAGCCGCGCTTGTCGCGCAGCGGAATGCGATAGCCGAAGCGCGAGAACACCAGGTCCGACCAGGGGCCGAGCGCGATCACCACCTGGCGCGCCGAGGCCTCGCCGTCGGCGGTGTTCACGCGCCAGCCGCCATCCACCTGGGCCAGCGTGGCCGCGTCGCCGCGCAGCAGGGTGCCGCCGTCGCGCTCGAATTGCGCGACATAGGCGGCCACCAGCGCGCCGGGGTTCGACACGGCCTTCGGATCGAGCCAATGGATGGCGCCCGCGAAACCTTCGCCGAGCGAGGCTTCGCGCGAGCGCAGCGCCGCGGCGTCGAGCGCCGTGTAGCGCAGGCCGTGGCTGCGCGCCAGTTCGGCGGCCTCGGCGACGCCGCGTTCGAGCGCGCGCGGCGAGCGGAACGCCTCGAGCCAGCCGCTGCCGTGGATCAGCTCGGCAGCGCCGGGGCTGCGCGCGGCCAGCGCCTCGTGCTCGATCACGCTGCGCTCGATCAGCGGGCGCAGGTCGCGCGCGGCCGCGGCATGGCGGGCCGGCGCCGATTCGTGCCAGAAGCGCAGCAGCCAGGGCGCGAAGGCCGGCAGCGAACGCGGATGCCAGTACAGCTCGGTGGCGCGGTTGGCCGCGTAGCGCAGCAGGGCCAGCGGGCTGCGCGGAAACGCATAGGGCATCACCGACGAGCGCTCGATCAGCCCGGCATTGCCGAAGCTGGTGCCCTGGCCGGGCTGCCGGTGATCGACCAGCGCGACGCGGCGGCCGCGCTCGCGCAGATGGCGGGCAATCGACACGCCGACGATGCCGGCGCCCAGAACGATATCGTCGAAATCCATGTCGGTCGATGAGTGAGGAAGAGTCGCTGAGGAAACCGAAACAGTGGCTAGCGCGAGGACGATCGGGACAGCTCGGCATCGGCCTCGTATTCGATCACCAGATCCGATTCGGCGATCGCCACGCAGGGCAGGATCCAGCCCTCGCGCTTTTCCTCGGCGCTGAGCCCCGGCCATTCGATCCGGTAACGGATCCGGCCTTCGCGCAGCCGGCACAGGCAACTGCGGCAGGTGCCGTTGCGGCAGGAGCGCGGCAGTGAGATGCCATCGAAGCCCGCTGCCTCGAGCAGCGACAGCGAATCGGGCGACTCGAAGCTGAGGCCGATCGGCTCGATACGGACCTGGAACGCGGATTCGGATTCGCTCATCAGGGGCGGCAGAGGGTTTGGGGCGGGATCGCCAGCATACCCGATGCGCGCCCGGTCCGGCGACGCGCTCAGGCCTCGCCGCGTCGCCGCCGCAGATGCCGGTAGACGGTATTGCGCGCCAGGCCCAGTTCGCGCGCGGCGGCCGAGATATTGCCGTGATGGCGGGCCAGCGTGCCGTCGATCAGCGCGGCCTGGTGCGCGTCGAGCGTGGTCGCGGCGCGCTCGGCGAGGGCGCCTGCCGGCGGCGCCTCGGCGATCGAGGGCCCCGGCTCGTCGGCCTGCCGCGGGCAGTCGAGCCAGAAATCCTCGGGCAGGTGTTCCAGGTCGATCTCAGGCGCGTCGTCGGCCAGCATGCCGGCGGTGCGCAGCACGTTGGCCATCTGCCGAAGATTGCCCGGCCAGCGGCAGCGCGCGAAGGCGGCCAGCACGGCCGGGGAGACCCGCCCCGGCAGCGCGTCGGTGCGCGCCAGCCGGGCCAGCATGCGCCGCACCAGTTCCTCCAGGTCGCCGCGCTGCGCGAGCGGCGGCAGCGTTACCGACAGCCCGTTGATGCGGTAGTAGAGATCCTCGCGGAAGTCCTGCCCGGCCATCATCGCGCGCAGGTCGCGATGGGTCGCGCAGACCACGCGCACGTCGACGGGCTGGGCGCGCCCGCTGCCCAGCGGCACCACCGCGCGCTCCTGCAGCACCCGCATCAGCCGCACCTGCTGCGCCAGCGGCATGTCGCCGATCTCGTCGAGGAACAGCGTGCCGCCGTCGGCCTGCACGATGCGCCCGGCGCTGCCGCGCCGGCGCGCGCCAGTGAAGGCGCCGTCCTCGTAGCCGAACAGCTCGGCCTCGATCAGCGAATCGGGCAGGGCCGCGCAGTTGACGGCCACGAAGGGGCCGTCGCGGCGCGGCGAGGCGTGATGCAGCGCGCGCGCCAGCCATTCCTTGCCGGTGCCGGTCTCGCCGAGGATCAGCACCGGCAGGTCGCGGCCGCGGATCTTGGCGACACGCTGCAGGATCGTCGCCATGCGCGCGTCGCCGGTGTCGAGCGTGGCCAGCGTGATCGCGTCGGGGCTCTCCTCGCGAGCGGCGGGCGCCGGCGCCGGCTGGCGGGCCGGCGTCGCCAACGGCGCGCGCGGCGCGATGCGGGTCTTGCGCGCATCGGCATAGTCGCAGCGCGCGATCACGCGCACGCCGCTGGCCAGCGTCAGCGCGAAGCTGGCGCCCGGTTCGCGCGCGGCCTGGTCGGCGAGCCGTGCGAAGGGCAGGCCGAACAGCTCGTCGCAAGCGCGATCCTGCAGCGCCTCGAGCGGCGCGCCGAGCTGGAACTGCGCGCTGCGGTTGGCGGCCAGCAGGCTGCCGTCGGCGCGGAACGCCACCAGCCCGCCGAATAGCGAGTCGACGAACTCGGCATGGGCATGGAACTGCACGCGCAGCGCCGCCTCGCAGGCGTTCGCGAACAGGTGGTTCTCGATCAGTTGCGCCGACATCTTCACCAGCGCCAGCGTGTGCGGGCCGAAGCCGCGCGGGTCGCCGCTCACGTCGAGCGCGCCGAGCGGGCGGCCGAAGGGATCGGCGATCGGCGCGCAGGAGCAGGACAGCACGTGGTTGGCGCGCAGGAAGTGTTCGCCGCCGTGCACGGTGATGGCTTGCTGCGCCGCCAGCGCGGTGCCGATCGCATTGGTGCCGCGCGCCTGCTCCGCCCAGGAGGCGCCGGGGCGCAGCGCGACGCGGTTGGCCTTCTCGACGAAATCCGCGTCGCCGATGCTGTGCAGGATCATGCCGTCCTGGTCAGTCAGGAGTACGAGGCTTTGGGTATCGGCGATCTGCGCGTGGAGCGCTTCCATCACGGGACGCGCGTGCGTGTAGAGCGAGCGGCTGCCGTCGATCAGTTCGCGCAGCGCGCCGGCCGACAGCGGCGTGTAGTCGGGCCGGTCCGACACGCGCAGCCCGACCGAGGCCGAGCGCGCATGGGCCTGCGCGAGGACGTCGAGTCGGCTGTCCGCGGCGGGCAGCACGGAGGATTGCGGCATGTCGTGTCTCCTGGGGCGCACTCGGCGCGCCCTTGTTGGGTTCGCGGGCCTTGGCCGAGGCGCCGCAGGTGCCCATCATACAAGCGCGAACGGGCCGGTGCGACGGCGATTCGCCTCGGCGTGCGATGCCTGCGCCCTCGCGAGGCGAGCGGCGCCGAACGGTTTTTTTGCACCGCAAGATGAGGCGACCGGCCCGGCGCGCAAGGGCGATCGCGGCACGGCTGCCATGCGGCTTGCGGCACGCGCGCATTAAGCAGCGGCTGCTGAATTGGGGCACCCCGCGACGCTGCCCGGCACCACCGCGGGGCACGGCTCGGGGTTTCTCCGAGCCGACTTTGCGTGTCGGCGCAAAGCGTCTACAGTGAATGCAACCGGCTCGTTCCGGGCGCGCCCCTCATGACTCGCGCGCCGCCTGCCGGCCGTCCCGCGTTCACCCCTGGCCCCGGAGGCCGTCCTGGTGTGCGCGGCCTTTTGCATTCTCGTCACGGCAGAGGCGGCGCCATGCAGATCCATTTCCCGAACGAAGCCCCCGAGTATTCGGGGCGTGAACTGACGCTGGCCTTCGCGGCGCTGGTCGACGGCGAGCGGGTGTGGTGCGAGATCACCGCCGAGGCGCTCGAATCGCATTTCGGCGCGGCGTCGCCGAGCTTCGAGGACATGCTGGGCGCCTTCGCGAACCACCGCCCGCGCATCGAGGCCGCCGCCCGGCGGCTGCTGGCCGATACGCACGCGCGCTGCGTGACGCTGCGCAGCGGCTACGTCCGCTTCCACGAGGCCCATCAGCGCTGAACGCGGCGCGCGCGGGGCCGGCGCTTCTCGCGGGTCGCGAGAAGCGTGCGTTTTCATTCCTTCGGATTGCAGACGGCCGGCTCGGCCGCTTCGGCGAGGCAAGCGCGCGCCTAGCGCGAGCGCGACATCGAGCGGCGCTCGCCGCCGTCCGCGCTGCTCGAGGAGGCTGCCGCCGCGGCGGCGGGCCGGTCGGTGTCGAGCGCGCGATCGAACTCCTGGGCGCGCAGGCGGATCTTCTGCGCATAGGCCTGCGAGCCGCCGTAACGGCGCATCGCCACGTCGAGGTCGCCGTTCGCGCCCTGCATGTAGCCATAGAGGATGGCCGAGCCGATCTTGATGTTGGTGGTGGGCTCGGTCAGGTCCTGGTTGCGCACCAGGCCGCGATGCACCGAGGGCACCACCTGCATCAGCCCGGTCGCGCCGTTGGCGCCCTTGGCCTTTTCCCGGAAGCGCGATTCGATCGAGATGATCGCCAGCAGCACGGCGGGCGGCAGCGAGTACTTGGCGGAGGCGAGCGTGACGGCGTCGGAGATCTGCTCGGCCTTCTGCCGGGCGACGCCGAACTTGCGGATCAGGTAGGTGGTGACGGGGCCGTGGCTCGCTTCGGCGCCCTGCGCCAGCGGCCCCGAGGCGGGCACGCCGGAGGCGGCGGAGGCCAGCGCGGGCGCGGCGGCCAGCACGGCCGCATCGCTGCGATCGGACGCAGCGGGATCCGCGAACGCCGTGGACGCGCAGCCTAGCAGGAAGACGATCGAACAGGTGAGCCGCCGCATGGATCTCGGGAACGATACCGGGGCGCATAGTATAGCCATCCCGGCCGGCCGGAACATATCGGCACGATCCAGGGGCCGGCGGGCCGCGCGAGGCGTTGGCCGGGCCGGAAACGGCGACGCCGCCCGAAGGCGGCGTCGCATGCCGGGGCGGGGCGCGAGGCTTATTCGCCGCCCAGGTAGAAGTAGCGGAACAGGAACACGATCGCGATGATCCACACGATTGCCTTGACCTCCTTCGCGCGCCCGGTCAGCAGCTTGAGGCCGGCATAGGCGATGAAGCCGAAGGCCACGCCGTTGGCGATCGAGTAGGTGAAGGGCATCAGCAGGGCGGTCAGCGCGGCCGGCACCGCCTCGGTGGCGTCGTCCCAGGGCACGTCCACCATGTCGCGCAGCATCAGGCAGGACACGTAGAGCAGGGCCGGCGCGGTGGCATAGGCCGGCACCACGCCCGCCAGCGGCGCGATGAAGAGGCAGGCCAGGAACAGCACGGCCACCGTCACCGCCGTCATGCCGGTGCGCCCGCCCGCCTGCACGCCCGAGGCGCTCTCGATGTAGGCGGTGGTCGACGAGGTGCCCAGCACCGAGCCGGCCACGATCGCGGTGCTGTCGGCCAGCAGGGCCTTGTTCAGGCGCTGCATCTTGCCTTCCACCAGCAGGCCGGCGCGGTTGGCCACGCCCATCAGGGTGCCGGTGGCGTCGAACAGCTCGACCAGGAAGAACACCAGGATCACGTTGATCACGCCGGTCGACAGCGCGGCCTTGATGTCGAGCTTGAACAGGGTGGGCTCGATCGAGGGCGGCATCGAGACGATGCCGTGGAACTGGTTGCCGCCGAAGAAGAACGACAGCACGGTGACCGCCACGATGCCGATCAGGATCGCGCCGCGCACGCGCAGCGCATCGAGCGTGACGATCAGGAAGAAGCCGACGATCGCCAGAATGGTGGTGGGCTGGTGCAGGTTGCCGAGCGTGACCAGGGTGGCCGGGCTGCCGGTGATCACGCCGGCCGTCTTCAGCGAGATGATGCCGAGGAACAGGCCGATGCCGGCGGTGATCGCCACCCGCAGCGTCTTGGGGATGCCGTTGATGATCGCCTCGCGCACCCGGAACAGGGTGACCAGCAGGAACAGGCAGCCGGAGATGAACACCGCGCCGAGCGCGGCCTCCCAGGTGAAGCCCATGCCCTTGACCACCGCGTAGGCGAAGTAGGCGTTCAGGCCCATGCCCGGCGCGCAGGCCACCGGGTAGTTGGCGTACAGACCCATGATCAGCGAGGCGAGCGCGGCCACCAGGCAGGTCGCGACGAACACCGATTCCTTGGGCATGCCGGCATCGCCGAGAATCGCCGGATTCACGAAGATGATGTAAGCCATGGTAAGGAAGGTGGTCACACCCGCCAGCAGTTCGGTGCGCAGGTCGGTTCCGGCTTCCTGGAAGCCGAAATACCGTTTGATCGAGTCCATGAAGAGGGTTCTCCGGTCGGTGGTCGTCTTGCTCGACGTTTCGTTCGTGTGACTGGTTTTCGTGGCGGCTCGCGCCGCGCGCGCGGCCCGTTGGGGACGGCCCGTTGGGGACGGCGACGGGCGGGATTGTAAACGCAGCACGAGCGCGCGCCTACGATTGCCGGGCACGGCACCGACCCGCTACGATGGCGGCTCATGCGCGCTCGCCCGGCCCCGGACGAACGCCGACATACGATAAGTCGCCAAAAATACCCGAGAGAGCATGTCGAACCATCCCGAACCGAGGCACGCGCGCCGGCTGCCGCGAGCCTGCCGCCAGGCGTTTCGAGCGCCGCGTCCGTCGACTTGCGCGGCGTCGTTGCCGGCCATCCCGGCGATCCTTTCGATTTCGTTGCGCGCGCATCGATTGGTGTCGAGACCGGCGCTGGCACGCGATGCACGCGAGGAGGGCCCGCGATGAAGCCCGAACGCCACCGCATCGATGCCGCAGCGCCGCCATGGATGCCGGTCGCCTTCGCCGAGGCAGGCATCGCGCGCTACGGCGCCGGCCGCAGCAATCCGCGCATCGTCGAATACAACGGCGCCACCAACCTGGCCGGCTACGACGACAAGATCTCCTGGTGCTCCTCGTTCGCGAACTGGTGCATCACGCGCGCCGGCCTGGCCGGCACCGGCTCGGCGCTGGCGCGCTCCTGGCTCGACTGGGGACGCGAGCTGGCCGAACCCGTTTACGGCTGCATCGCCGTGCTGATGCGCGACGATCCGAACAGTTGGAAAGGGCACGTCGGTTTTTATCTGCGCCACGAAGGCGACTCGATCGTGCTGTTCGGCGGCAACCAGCTCGACGAAGTGCGCGAGCTGGCCTATCCGCGCGCGGAACTGCTCGCCTATCGCTGGCCGCACGAGATGCAAAGCCGCTGAACGCGAGAAGCGATGGATTTCACGCGGCTGCAATGGCGGCGTCCATCGTTGCAGGCGGCTCGCACCGCGATTGTGCATCGCGTCGGGCACGAAAACTGTTCCGTATCGTCCACGCGACACCCGCCGGAAACGCGTTCGTGAAGCCATCCCTTGCCACGCCTGGATTCACGCGCTTTACACATCCGACAATTAACAATGGATCGGAAAGAATCGCATTTTGGATGTAAAAGATTGCAAGGTGCTATCGCGAAAAAGAGGATTGGACTCTAGGATGTGATGGTGGGTCGGACGACTTGGAGGACGC
Source organism: Burkholderia sp. Ax-1720 (assembly GCF_011753035.1). Taxonomy (NCBI): domain Bacteria; kingdom Pseudomonadati; phylum Pseudomonadota; class Betaproteobacteria; order Burkholderiales; family Burkholderiaceae; genus Burkholderia; species Burkholderia sp. Ax-1720. The sequence goes on from NZ_VWWK01000007.1 coordinate 81,535, forward strand.
CGATGCAGCGACACGAGATTCGCCGCGTCGACGTCCCGGCAGCAGGCAAAACCGGTATTCGCCGGGCCATGGTGGCCTGGATTCCCGTTCGAATTCATCGGTCGATACGGAGGTAAGCATGTTGAACTGGATCAGTCGTTGGGCGATGCGGCATGCCCCCACTCCCGAGAAAACCGCCGCCTCGATGCTCGTCACGGCGCGCATGGAGTTGTTCACCGCCGAGCAGCGCGTGATCGACGCGAAACTGCAGGCCGACTACTGGCGCACGCGCGTGTCCTTCCTGGAAGAGGTGCAGAAGCAGGGCATCGATCCGTGGGTTACCGCTGCCGCGCATCCGGCCGCGGAACCCGCGCCGGCCGCTGCCGCGCGCGGCCAGGGCGGCCCGCGCCTGGCGGCCAGCACCTGACATGGCGGCCTGCTTCGCCGTCTCGCGCCAAGGCGTGATGGCGCGTCCATCCTGTCATTGCCGAATCGAACGGGCTCGCCACGCGGGCCCGTTCTCCTCGCGCATCGCTTCATTCAGCCGGGCCGGTTAGCCCTGGCCGCCAGTTCGCGCTCGCGATAAGCGGCCGGGCTCAGCCCGCTCCATCCCTTGAAGGCTCGATAGAACGCGCTCGGCTCCGCGAAGCCGGCCGCGCTCGCCACGTCGGCCACCGTCAGCTCGCTGTCGGCCAGCGCCGCGCAGGCGATCTCGTAGCGCAGCGCATCCTTGATCTCCTGGTACGAGGCGCCTTCCTGGCGCAGCTTGCGCCTGAGCGTGGCCTCGGCCACGTGCAGGCGCGCGGCGATGCCGGCCGCGTCGGGCCAGTCGGCCGGCAAGGCTGCGCGCAGCACCGCGCGCACGCGGCTCGCCAGCGAATCGGGGTTGCGGTACTTGACGATGAAGTTGCCGGGCGCGTTGCGCAGGAAGGTCTTCAGCGAGGCGCCGCTCTGTACCACCGGCAGCGTCGCGAAGGCCGGATCGAACTCGACGCAGGACTCGGCCTGGTCGAAGCGCAGGTCCTCGCAGAAGATCTGTTGATAGTCGCGTGCGACCTCGGGCGGCGCGCTGCGCAGCTGCGCGCGCAGCACCGGGATGCGCCGCCCGATCAGCCAGCAGGTCAGCCCATACACCACGATGAAAAAAGTCGCGTAGGCGAACACCGGCGGCCTCGCGTCGGCCTCGCGATGCACGAAGCGCAGCCGCACGCGCTGCGCGTCGACATCGAGTTCGGCGTGCAGGTCGTCGAGCACGCCGCGCATCACGTTGAGCGCGCGCGACAGCGCGCTCAACCCGCTGCGCGCGCCCAGCGCCGCCTGGCTCATGGCGATGAAGGTGCCGCTGCGCATCGGGTGAGAATCCTGGCCGAAGAACTCGTCGTCGAGCGTGCGCGCGATCGCGTTCCAGAGCGCGCCGTACTGGCGCGCGCTCACATGCGCCTCGGGATCGGCCAGCGCATCCGGCGCGATGCCGGCCTGCGCGAGCAGCGCGTCGGGGTCGGCGCCGCCCTGGCGCGCGAGCGCGATGCTGGTGGCGACCAGGCGGATCGAGACGGTTCCTTTGTCGGCGGCTTTCATGCGGGGTAGGTCCGAGGTGCGGGCGGCGCGGCCCCTGGCGGCGAGGCACGCGCTTGGAGGCGTGATTCGGGGCGAGATTCGGGGCGAGATTCGGGGCGATATGGCACGCACGAACCTGCTATGGCAAAAACGATCATTGTAATTGAGTGCGGCGAGCATCGAAACACCGGCCGGCCTTGCCTACACTGAGGTCATCGACGAACGAATCAGTTACCGGCTGCCGCGGCGCGGCACCGGATCAGGAGACAGGCCCCGCCATGGATGCGCTCTATACCGAAGACCAGCGGATGATTCGCGACAGCGTCCGCGATTTCTCCACCGAAGTGCTCGCGCCGAACGCGGCGCAATGGGACCGCGAGGGCGCGCTGCCCGATCGCGTGGTCGCGCAGATGGGCGAGCTGGGCCTGCTCGGCATGGTGGTGCCGGCCGAGTGGGACGGTTCGTATACCGATTACACCGCCTATGCGCTGGCGGTGGAGGAAATCGCCGCCGGTTGCGCGTCCTGCGCCACGCTGATGAGCGTGCAGAATTCGGTGTGCTGCGGCCCGATCCTGAACTACGGCACCGACGCGCAGCGCGATCGCTGGTTGCGCGAGCTGGCCTCGGGCCGGATGGTCGGCTCGTTCTGCCTGACCGAGCCGCAGGCCGGCTCCGAGGCGAACAACCTGCGCACCCGCGCGGTGCTGCAGGACGGCCGCTGGGTGCTGAACGGCAGCAAGCAGTTCATCTCGAACGCCTCGCGCGCCGGCGTGGCGATCGTTTTTGCCATGACCGATCCCGAGCAGGGCAAGCGCGGCCTGTCGGCCTTCATCGTGCCGACCGACACGCCCGGCTTCAACGTCGGCAAGCCCGAGAAGAAGCTCGGCATCCGCGCCTCGGACACCTGCCCGATCACGCTGGAAAACTGCGCGATCCCCGAGGAGAACCTGCTCGGCGCGCGCGGCGAGGGCCTCAAGATCGCGCTGGCGAATCTCGAGGGCGGACGCATCGGCATCGCCGCGCAGGCGGTGGGCATCGCGCGTGCCGCCTTCGACAAGGCCTGCCGCTACGCCGCCGAGCGCACCCAATTCGGCAAGCCGATCAAGGAGCACCAGGCGATCGCCGAGAAGCTCGCCGACATGGCCACCCAGCTGAACGCGGCGCGCCTGCTGGTGCATCACGCCGCGCGGCTGCGCACCGAAGGGCTGCCCTGCCTGTCGGAAGCCTCGCAGGCCAAGCTGTTCGCCTCGGAGATGGCCGAGAAGGTCTGCTCCGATGCGATCCAGGTCCACGGCGGCTACGGCTACCTGGCCGATTACGAAGTCGAGCGCCATTACCGCGATGCGCGCATCACGCAGATCTACGAAGGGACCAGCGAAGTGCAGCGCATGGTGATCGCGCGGCAGCTCTGATCCGGCACGCGAGGCCGGCGTATGATCACCACCACACGACGACGCACGAACCAACGTTGCGCGACGAGACGGAAGGAGACGAAACGATGACGGCACAGGCTTTCCTCGATGCCCGCGATTTCCTGCTGCGGCACCGGACCGACTACGACACGGCTTACCGCGATTTCCGCTGGCCGCAGCTCGAGTCGTTCAACTGGGCGCTCGACTACTTCGACGCGATGGCGCACGGCAACGAGCGCCCCGCGCTGTGGATCGTCGATGCCGCGACGGGCGCGGGCGAGCCGGTTTCGTTCGCGCGCATGTCGGAGCAATCGTCGAGGATTGCCAATCATCTGCGCCGGCTCGGCGTGGGCCGCGGCGACCGCCTGCTGCTGATGCTGCCGAACCGCGTCGAGCTGTGGGAGACCATGCTGGCCGCGATGAAGCTCGGTGCGGTGGTGCTGCCCGCCACCACCCAGCTGCCCGCCGAGGAGATCCGCGATCGCGTGACGATCGGCGGCGCGCGCTACGCGGTGATCGACGCGGCCGAGGCCGCGAAATTCGACCAGGCCGGCGTGGAGGTGACGCGCATCATCGTCGGCGGCGCGCGCGAGGGCTGGCTGCGCTACGACGAGGGCTACGCCGCCCCGGCCGAATTCGCGCCCGACGCGCCCACCCACGTCGACGACACGCTGCTGCTCTATTTCACCTCGGGCACCACCTCCAAGCCGAAGCTGGTCGAGCACACCCATCGCACCTACCCGGTCGGCAGCCTCTCCACGCTGTACTGGATCGGCCTGCAACCGGGCGACATCCACTGGAACATCAGCTCGCCGGGCTGGGCCAAGCATGCCTGGAGTTGCTTCTTCGCGCCCTGGAACGCGCAGGCCTGCGTGTTCGCCTTCAACTACACGCGCTTCGATCCCAAGCAGGCGCTCGACGCGCTGGTGCGCTACGGCATCACCACGCTGTGCGCGCCGCCGACGGTCTGGCGCATGCTGGTGCAGCAGCCGCTGGCCTCCTACGCGGTCAAACTGCGCGAGATCATCGGCGCGGGCGAGCCGCTCAACCCCGAGATCATCGAGCGCGTGCGCCGTGCCTGGGGCATCACCATCCGCGACGGTTACGGCCAGACCGAAACCACCTGCCTGATCGGCAATTCGCCGGGCCAGCCGGTGGTGGCCGGCTCGATGGGCCGCCCGCTGCCGGGCTACCGCGTGGCCCTGCTCGATCCCGACGGCGCGCCGGTGGAGGAGGGCGAGATCGCGCTGCCGCTGGACGGCGAGCGCCCCGCCGGCCTGATGACCGGCTACGCCAACCACGCCGAGGCCACCGCGCGCGCGATGCGCGACGGCTACTACCGCACCTCCGACATCGCGCTGCGCCGCGACGATGGGTATTACCTCTACATCGGCCGCGCCGACGACGTGTTCAAGTCCTCCGACTACCGCCTGAGCCCGTTCGAGCTGGAGAGCGTGCTGATCGAGCATCCGGCGATCGCCGAGGCGGCCGTGGTGCCGAGCCCCGATCCGCTGCGCCTGTCGGTGCCCAAGACGGTGGTGATGCTGCGCACGGGCTACGAGCCCGATGCGGCGCTGGCCCGCGAGATCTTCCGCTTCTCGCGCGAGAAGCTGGCGCCCTACAAGCGGATCCGCCGGCTGCAGTTCGCCGAGCTGCCCAAGACCATCTCCGGCAAGATCCGCCGCGTCGAGCTGCGCCGCCGCGAGCTGGAGCGCGATGCCGATCCCTCGCTGCGCATGCCCGACGAATACTGGGAGGAGGATTTCCCCAACGAGTGAAGCGGGGCCGGCCGGCCCACGAGGATTGCCGATCGCCGTCGCGCGCGCCGTATCGAACGGCGCGCGTGCGTCATTCACCGGCCGCCGCGCGTTTCGCGCGACGGCCTTCAAGGAGAGCCGAACCATGAACGCAACGCCGATGCCCCGCGCGGGGCAGTCCCTGCCGACGGTCAAGCTGCTGATCGACGGCGAATTCGTCGAGTCGGGCACCCGCGAATGGCGCGAGATCGTCAACCCGGCCACCCAGGAGGTGCTGGCGCGCGTGCCCTTCGCGACCGTCGCCGAGGTGGATGCCGCCGTGCGCGCCGCGCATGCCGCGTTCGCGCAATGGAAGAGCACGCCGATCGGCGCGCGCATGCGCATCATGCTGAAGTACCAGGACCTGATCCGCGCCAACCAGCAGCGCATCGCCAGGACGCTGACGGCCGAGCAGGGCAAGACCCTGCCCGATGCCGAGGGCGACATCTTCCGCGGCCTCGAGGTGGTCGAGCATGCCTGCTCGATCGGCTCGCTGCAGTTGGGCGAGTTCGCCGAGAACGTGGCCGGCAGCGTCGACACCTACACGCTGCGCCAGCCGCTGGGCGTATGCGCCGGCATCACGCCGTTCAACTTCCCGGCCATGATCCCGCTGTGGATGTTCCCGATGGCCCTGGTCTGCGGCAACACCTTCGTGCTGAAGCCTTCCGAGCAGGATCCGTTGTCGACCATGGAACTGGTCGAGCTGGCGATCGAGGCCGGCGTGCCCAAGGGCGTGCTCAACGTGGTGCACGGCGGCAAGGACGTGGTCGACGCGATCTGCACGCACGAGCTGGTGAAGGCGGTGTCCTTCGTCGGCTCGACGGCGGTCGGCACCCACGTCTACCGGCTCGCCGGCGAGCACGGCAAGCGCGTGCAGTCGATGATGGGCGCCAAGAACCACGCGGTGGTGCTGCCCGACGCGAACCGCGAGCAGACCCTCAACGCGCTGGCGGGCGCCGCCTTCGGCGCGGCCGGCCAGCGCTGCATGGCCACCTCGGTGGCGGTGCTGGTGGGCGCCGCGCGCGACTGGGTGCCGGACCTGGTGGCGCGTGCGAAGACGCTCAAGGTCAATGCCGGCGTCGAGCCCGGCACCGACGTCGGCCCGCTGGTGTCGAAGGCGGCCAAGGCGCGCGTGCTGTCGCTGATCGAGGAGGGCGTGGCCGCCGGCGCGACGCTCGCGCTCGACGGCCGCGGCGTGACGGTGCCCGGCTACGAGGACGGCAACTTCGTCGGGCCCACGGTGTTCACCGACGTGAAGACCGACATGAGCATCTACACCAGGGAGATCTTCGGGCCGGTGCTGGTGGTGCTGAGCGCCGACACGCTCGACGAGGCCATTGCCCTGGTCAACGCCAATCCGTTCGGCAACGGCGTGGGCCTGTTCACGCAGAGCGGGGCGGCGGCGCGCAAGTTCCAGAGCGAGATCGACATCGGCCAGGTCGGCATCAACATCCCGATCCCGGTGCCGGTGCCGTACTTCAGCTTCACCGGCTCGCGCGGCTCCAAGCTCGGCGACCTCGGCCCCTACGGCAAGCAGGTGGTGCAGTTCTACACGCAGACCAAGACCGTCACCGCGCGCTGGTTCGACGACGACGCCACCGCCGGCGCGGTCAACACCACCATCCGGCTCGGCTGAGACGGGACAAGACAGCGATAGCTACATCGGGAGACACGTCATGAAGATCGGATTCATCGGCCTCGGCCACATGGGCGCGCCGATGGCGCTCAATCTCGTCAAGGCCGGCCACGAGGTGCGGGCCTTCGACCTCAGCGAGGACGCGCTGCGGCTGGTGGCCGACGGCGGCGCGAAGCTGGCGGGTTCGGCGCGCGAGGCGGCCGAGGGCGCCGAGTTCGTGATCACCATGCTGCCGGCCGCGGTCCACGTGCGCTGCGCGCTGACGGACGAGAACGGCGTGCTGGCCGGGCTCGCGCCGGGCGCCACGGTGATCGACTCGAGCACCATCGACCCGGCCAGCGCGCAGGCCTTCGGCGAGCTGGTGCGCGAGCGCGGCGGCGCCTTCGTCGATGCGCCCGTGTCGGGCGGTACCGGCGGCGCCGCGGCCGGCACGCTGACCTTCATGGTCGGCGGCAGCGTGGCCGAGTTCGAGCGCGTCACGCCGGTGCTGACCGGCATGGGCCGCAACGTGGTGCATTGCGGGCCGACCGGGATGGGACAGGTGGCCAAGGTCTGCAACAACCTGGTGCTCGGCATCTCGATGGCCGGCGTGGCCGAGGCGATGTCGCTGGGCGTGGCGCTCGGCATCGACCCGAAGGTGCTGGGCGGCATCCTCAACACCTCGACCGGCCGCTGCTGGAGCGCGGACACCTACAACCCCTATCCGGGCGTGATCGAGACCGCGCCGTCCTCGCGCGGCTACACCGGCGGCTTCGGAACCGACCTGATGCTGAAGGACCTGGGCCTGGCCAACGACGCCGCGAAGCAGGTGCGCCAGCCCGTCTATCTCGGCGCGCTCGCGCAGCAGCTCTACCAGACCGTGAGCAGCCGCGGCGATGGCCGGCTCGATTTCTCGGCGGTGATCCGCCTCTACCAGATGCCCGCTTCCAAGGACTCCCGATGATCGAACTCACCGAAATCGACGGCGGCGCGATCGCGCTGCTGACACTGTCGCGGCCGCCCGCCAACGCCTTCACGGCCGAGGGCCTGGCCGAGCTGGAGCGCAGCGTGGCGCGGCTCGAGGCGACGCCCGCGCTGCGCGCGCTGGTGATCACCGGCGCCGGCCCGAAGTTCTTCTGCGGCGGCGCCGACCTCGACACCTTCGCCAGCGGCGATCATGCCGTGGCGCGCGCCATGGCCGCGCGTTTCGGCGCCGCCTTCGCGAAGCTGCAGGCCGCGCGTTTCGTGACGATCGCCGCGATCAACGGTTATGCGATGGGCGGCGGCCTGGAGTGCGCGCTGGCCTGCGATATGCGGATCGCCGAGCGGCATGCGCAGATGGCGCTGCCCGAGCCGGCGGTCGGCCTGCTGCCCTGCGGGCTCGGCACCCAGACGCTGCCCTGGCTGGTCGGCGAGGGCTGGGCCAAGCGCATCGTGCTGGCCGGCCTGCGCGTCGATGCCGAGACGGCGCTGCGCATCGGCCTGGTCGAGGAACTGGTGGAGACCGGCGCCGCGCGCGAGGCCGGCATCGAGCTGGCGCGCCGCGTGGCCGCTCTCGCGCCGCGCGCCACCGAATCGAGCAAGGCGCTGATCGCGCTGGCGCGGCAGGGCGTGCCCTTCGATGCCGCCGTCGCGCTGGAGCGCGAACGTTTCGTCGACCTGTTCGACACCGGCGAGCCGCGCGAAGGCGTGGCCGCCTTCTTCGGCAAGCGTCGCCCCGACTGGCACGCTGCCCATCACGGAGACAAGCAATGAGCATGGCGCTACAGGCATCCATGGTTTCTTCCGCCTCGGCGCCGGCGGCCGAGGCGTCAACGGCGTCCACCCCGGCCGGCGCGGCTGCTGCGGCCAGCAAGGGCCCCGACGTGACGATGCGCGTGATCAATCGCGTCGCCGTCATCACGCTCGACCGGCCGGCCGCGCTGAACGCGCTCTCGCACGCGATGGTGCGCGAGCTCGCGGTGCTGGTGGAGCGCTGCCGCGCGGACCAGCAGATCCTTGCCATCGTGCTGCGCGGCGCCGGCGAGAAGGGCTTCTGCGCGGGCGGCGACGTGCGCGCGCTGTATCACGAGGCGAAGGCCGGCTCACGCGACTGGCTGCAATTCTTCGTCGACGAATATCGGCTCGACTACGCACTGCACACCTTTCCCAAGCCGGTGGTGGCGCTGATGGACGGCATCACCATGGGCGGCGGCATGGGGCTCGCCCAGGGTGCCGCGTTGCGCGTGACCACCGAGCGCAGCAAGCTGGCGATGCCGGAAACGCGCATCGGCTTCGTGCCCGACGTGGGCGCCACGCACTTCCTGTCGGCGCTGCCGGTGGAGCTGGCGCTCTACATCGGGCTGACCGGCGTGACCTTGTCGGGCGCCGATGCGCTGGTGGCGCGGCTCGCCGATCTCTGCGTGCCGGCCTCGTGGCTGGAGACCTTCGAGCAGCGCCTGGAACGCGCCGAGCTGGGCGGGCCCGACCTGCCGGGCGCGCTGCGCGCGGTGTTCGAGCCGCCCTGCAACATCGTTCCGCATGCCACGCTGGATGGCCAGCTACCCTGGATCGTCCGGCACTTCGACCGGCGCTCCAGCGTCGAGCGGATCGTCGCCACGCTGCGCCACGATCTCGGCCGCGACGAGAGCAGCCGCGAATACCGGCAATGGCTGCAGGCCACGCTCGATGCCCTGACCAGCCATTCGCCGACCATGCTGCTGGTCACGCGCGACGCGCTGCTGCGTGGGCGCCAGATGACGCTGGCCGAATCGTTCCGCATGGAACTGTCGATCGGCTCGCGCGCGATCGAGGACGGCGATTTCGTCGAGGGCGTTCGCGCGCACCTGGTGGACAAGGATCGCCGTCCGCGCTGGGCGCCGGCCACGCTGACGGAAGTGCGCGGCGAGCGGGTGCGGCATTTCCTGAGCTCGCCGTGGAAGCTGGAGGCGCATCCGCTGGTGGACCTGGGGCAGGAGTGAGAGGGTATCGGCCGACCGGCGAAGCCGGGGAAGCGGCCTGCTAGCGCCGGCCGCGTCCGCATCCGAGCCACGCGATGGCGACCGGAATCACGCCGAGCGCGCAGACCGCGGGCCATCCGCCGAGCGACCAGCAGAAGCCGACCAGGACCGACATCGTGGCGCCGCCGCAGAACATCGCGATCTGGTAGATCGCGTTCAGGCGCGTTCTGAAGTTCGCATCGAGACCATAGAGGATGGTCCGGTTCGAGATGTCGACCAGGGTCGCGCTGATGTCGAGCGCGATCAGCGCCGGCGCCATCCAGGCCAGGTGCCCCCTGAGGAGCACGAGCAGCAGCCATGACAGCGCCATGCCCGCCAGCGCCAGGCGCCGCATGCGATGCGGCCCGGACCGGTCGATGGCCCGGCCGAACCACGGCGCGACGCCGGCCGCCGCCGCTCCGACCAGCGCCACCAGGCCGACCGCGCGCGGCGTCCAGCCGAAGCCGGGGCCTTGCAGATAGAGCGTCGCCCCCAGCCAGAAAACGTTGAACGAGCCGAAGCCAAGGGCCTGGCACAGCGCGGCGATACGCAGCTCGGGCAGGGTGCGAAGCAGGCGCGGCAGCGAAGCCATCAGGTCTCGATAGCGCTGCTCGCCACGACCCGCCAGGCCGGGTTCATGCTCGAGGACGCGTGACAGGAAGATCAGCAGCAGCGTCATGCCGAGCGCGGCGAGGCCATAAACGGCGCGCCAGCCGAACTGCGTGCCGATCATGCCGGATGCGGTCCGCGCCAGCAGGATGCCGATCACTACTCCGCGCGTCAGCCTGGCCGTCACGTGACCGAGCCGCGAAGGCGGTACGCGCAGGCTGACATAGGGCGGCAAGACGTAGGGGGTGATGCCGAACAGGCCTATCAGCAGCGAGGCGGCCGCGATGGCCGGGCCCGACCCGCTGGCGGCGAACAGGATCAGGGCGGCGATCTGCAAGGGAACGATCGTCAGGAGCAGCCTGCGCGCCGGGACCATGTCGCCGAGCGGCAGCAGGAAGGCCAGCCCCAGCGCCAGGCCGACCTGGCTCAGCCCGGGCAGGATTCCCACCATCCCCGGCGCGATCGACAGCGCGCGGCCCACCTCGACGAGCAGCGGCTGGATGTAATAGGCGTTCGCCACGGCCACCGCGCAGGCCGCGGCCAGCCGGCCGACGGTGCGATCCTCCAGTGCGGCGGCGTGATCGGCTTGCGGGCACGGCGTCTGGCCGTGGCCCTGGCTTGCGATCGGCGCGCTCACCAGGCCAATCCCTCGAAAAACGCCGCGATCTCCGCGGCGGCGCGCTCGGGGTCCTCGCGATGCGGGAAATGCCCGACGCCGGGGAACAGGGCGAGGTCCAGGTCCGGAAACGTTTCGTGAAGGCGGTCGGTCCAGGCGTAGTCGAACATCGGATCGTGCTCGGCCCAGCGCACGCAGGTGGGAAGCATGATGGGCGGCGGCAGGGGCGCGGCGCCGTTCAGCATGGCGAGCCGCGAGGCCGCCGACGCGCGATAGTGCGCCAGGCCCCCCGCCACGTTGCCCGGCTTCTGGAAATTCTCGACGAAGCGGTCGAGCACCGCGTCGAAGGCCTCCCTTCGATAGGACCAGTGCCGCAGGAAATAACTGATGTAGCGCTCGATCGTCTCGGGGCTGGCGCCGATCAGGGCCGGCGCGAGGTCGGTCTCGTGAAAGGCCATGTACCAGATATTGCGCAGCCGCTCGGGCGTGCCGAAGCGCGGGCCGATGCCGGGGTGGACGAAGTCGAAGAAGAACAGCCCCGCGAAGCGCTCCGGGGCGGTCCGCGCCAGCGCCTGCATCACGGCGCCGCCGATATCGTGTCCGACCAGGCCGACGCGCCGGCAGTCGAGCGCGTCCAGCAGCGCGAGCAGGTCCCGCGCCTGGTCGTTGGCGCCGAAATCGCCAGCGGGCTTGTCGCTGTCGCCGGAGCCTCGCAGGTCCGGGACGATCAGGCGGAAGCGGCTGGCCAGGCGCGTCATGACCGGCTCCCAGGTCAGCCAGAATTCCGGCCAGCCGTGCAGTAGCATCAAGGGGCGACCGGTGCCGGTCGAGGCGATATGCAGGGTGGCGCCATTCACCTTTTGAAAGCCATGGTCGATCGCGCCTTGAGCGGGGTGGGATGAGTTCGAGATCATGCCCAATCATGGCGCGATCCGATGCTTGCCATTAGCCCGGAAATTACGTATGAATCGTGAAGTCGAACTTCAAGATCCAGCAACGTGGGACAGAAAAATTTCCTCGATGGCGTGCCGGTGTTCGTGGCGGTGGCCGAGGCCGGCAGCTTTTCGGAAGCGGCGCGGCAGCTCGGCATCTCGCCGTCGGCGGCGAGCCAGGCGATCCGCAATCTCGAGACCCGGCTCGGCACGCCGCTGCTGCGCCGCTCGACCCGCAGCCTCAGCCTGACCGACGAGGGGGCTCGTTATTTCCAGGCCGCGGCACCGGCCCTCTCGCAGTTGCGGCGCGCCGCGGAGGAAGCCGCCGGGCACGGCGGCCGTCCCACCGGCGCGTTGCGCCTGAGCATGCCGCGCGTGCCGTTCGATCGATTCATCGCGCCGTCGCTGGCCGCGTTCCAGCAGGCCTGTCCCGAGGTGGAGATCGAGATCGCCGTCGAAGGGCGCATGATCGACATCGTCGAGCAAGGCTTCGACGCGGGGCTGCGTTACGGCAACCTGATCGCGAAGGATATGGTGGCCGTGCCGGTCGGCGCCGCTTCGGAGGCGATCCTGGTCGCGTCCCCCGGCTACCTGCGGACACGAACCACGCCCGAGCGGCCGGACGACCTGCTCGTGCATCGCAGCGTGGCTTGCCGCAGCCAGAGCACCGGCCTGATCACGCCGTGGGTGCTGCAATCGGCCGGCCGGACGGTGCAGATGGTGCCGCCGGCGGTCACCGTGGTTCACGATTTCGCCTCGCAGATCGCGCTGACCGTCAGCGGCATGGGAGTCAGCTGCGCGCCGCTCGGGAGCGTGGCGACGCTGCTGGATGCCGGCAAGCTCGCGCGCGTCCTGAGCGACTGGTCGACGCCTCTGGAGGCGTTGTATCTCTACTTCCCGAGCCGTCGCCACCAGACCGCCGCCTTGCGCGCTTTCATCGCCTTCCTGAAAACGCGGCCGTGGGAGAGCGGCGGCGACACCATCGCCATCGAATGAAATCCAGCATGGGGGGCGCTTACCACCGGCACCCGGATTGATTCATGGCGTCGGCGGCGAGCATCGGAATCGCCAGCAGCCCCATGCCCGCATATCGGTTTCGGCAGTCGCCGCGAGCCGCCTTCGAGATGTCTCGATCTAGCTGAGCGGCGGTTCCCTGGGCGGGTTTGACGGGCTCTCGCGCGGCCGCGTCGCCGCGCGTGCCGCCGCCGCCACCGCGCGCGAACGGCGGTTTGCCGATACCGCGGAGGTCGGCCTGCCAGTCGAGATTCGCTGGCGGCGCCTGGCTGGCTACGGCAGCGCCGCCAGCGAAGGCTTGGTGCCGGTGTTCCGTGTCGGGAGGCCGCGCAAGGGATGCGTGAACACCGGCCGGCCGGGCTGGAATCGACGCCGTGCCGGCGCGCCAACGGGATGGCGCGGCAGCTCGGAAAGCGCTCGAAACGCGGCTCGATGGCGCGGCCTGCGGGCGCGGCGCCTCGAGCGGGATCAGCCTCACGGTCAGTGCCCGGCGTTCCTGCTGACGCTGGCCTTGACTCGGCCGAGCGGGAATCTGGAATGCCAGCAGCGCCAGCGCATGCAGCAGCGCGACCATCGCGAATGCCGTGATTGTCACGCGAAGGTCTTGCGACATCGATACCGCCCGGCATGGCCGAGTTTCATTTGAAATCCCAGCGCATCTGCTCCAGGATCCCGACCTGCTCCGAGGTTCGTATGCACTCCTGGACATAGTCGACGAAGGGCAGGGGAGAAAAGCCGATCTCCTGGCACAGCCGCCGATTGTCGAACCGGTAGTTCAGGCCGGCGAAGCCCGCGTACAGTTTCAGCGCCTGTTCGATCAGGCGGGCCACGCCCTTGCCTTGCCGCTGAGCCAGTTCCCGGGCGATCGATTTCAGCTCGCGCGGCGTGCATACCGAGTATCGCGTCCCGGCGGTGCCGGCGGCCTTGTCCATGGCCCGAATGATCTGCTCGATGGACGCGGCGTTCGGGCCGGCGGAGATGTGATAGACGTCGTATTCGAGCCTGGCCTTGAACGACAGGGATATCAGCGCACGGGCGCAATCGTCCACCGAGACGATGTCCAGCCGGCTGTCCGGGCTGGCGGTGAAGCGGCGGGCGGCATGGACGATACGAAATACCCAATAGATGCTCGCGGACGCCGACGTGCCCAGGCTCGTGTGTCCGACCACGATCGAGGGGCGTGCCACCACCAGCGGCAGCTCCGGATTCTGCAGGCGCAGCCGTTGTTCGACATCGCGCTTGCTGCGCGTGTAGGGCACGAGGTGCGTCGCGTCCTGTCCGGAGAAGGTCGATTCGGACACCACCTCGTCGCATTGCGTGCCGCATGCCATCGCCGTACCGACATGCAGGAAGCGCCGAAGCGTCCTGCTGTTGTCGAAGCGGGAGGCAAAGCGCAGGGTGTCTTCCACATTGGTCGAGAGGATTTGCGGATTGGCGGAAAACGATGCCATCGCGGCGCAATTGATCACGTGCGAGGCTGCTCTCAGGCGTGCCAGGTCCGATTCGGGAAAGTCGTCGCCCAACTCGCCCACGATGACATTCGCTTCCGTCAGCGCTTGGGCCAGCTCGTGGCGCAAGCCGCATCGCACGGCGCTGGCGCGCAGGCGGGATAGCGCTTCGGCCCGGTCGGCCGCGCGCACGAGGCACAGCAAGGGCGCGACGATGCCCGCATTGACGAGGGTGACCAGCACGGTGCCGCCGATGAAGCCGGTGGCGCCGGTCAGTACCAGGCACTCGAGCGCCGTGGCGTGCCATGGTGCCGAATCGAGGGGGCCGCTTCGCCGGTCGACCGACTGCACGGTGAGCCGTGAAACCATACTGCTTCTCCAATCAGGAACGGAAAATCCAGGCTCGGCGCATCGAGGCCTGGTTTCATCTTGAATCAATCGCGGTGTATTCGGATGCGCGGCAATCCAGCCGGGATCACCCTGCTCCGGGCCTCGGCGGCGGCGCGTGGATGTTGGGCACGGCCTGATTCAGGCCGCCTTCACCCATTGCAGAACCTGTCGCCAATGCGCCGCGCTCATCGCATCGAACCAGTTGTCGTGGTCCGCGTCGGGCAGCACCATCAGCTCGCTTCCCGGATGAGCATCCGCCAGTTGCCGTGCGTGCCGGATCGGGATCAGCGTGTCGCGTGCCGACCCGATCACCACCAGTGGCCCGTCGTAGGCAGCCAGCGCAGCCACGGAGTCGAACGGATCGTGGAGAATCCAGTGGATCGGAAAGATCGGATATTTTCCTGCGCGAGCGAGGCGAGCGTATCCCAGGGCGTGATCAGCATCACGCCTTCCAGCGGATTTCGGTTGCCTCGCACCGCTTGCGCCGCCATGCCGGCACCGAGCGATTCGCCCACCACCCAGATCCTGCCCGGCCAGCGCAGGAAGCTTTCCGCCAGCGCCTCGCGTGAGGCGTTGAGCGCCGCGCGCATGGTCCTCGCGCCGGGGCGCTTGCCGTGCCCCGGATATTCGACGATCGCGACGCGATAGCCGGCGCACGTGAACACGTTCGCGAGTGGCAGTTTGGTTTCGGCGGACTCCTCGTTACCGTGATAGAGCAGCACGGTGCCGGTCGGCACTTGCGCCAGCGGCGTGATCACGTATCCGGCGAACTCTCCGCCGATTTCCCAGCGATCGATGCGCTTGCCCGTGGATTGCCGGCTATCGGAGAGGGCCGCCGGCGGCGCCGAGGGCAGCAGCAGCCAATCCTGCAGCAGGTACAGGGCGGCGGCCGCGATGGCATAGGCGCTGACGCCCGTGATGAGGCATGTACAGAGGATTCGTATGGCGGGTGTCACGCTTGCGGCAAAGGAGGTAGGGGTCGACACGACGACGAGGGATAGGGCCGACCTTCGGCGGGGCGACCTTGCGGCGATCCGTGGAAGGGCGAGGATCCGATATTGTTCGCGACCTCGAGGACGGCCGGTAGGACCAGTTTCCGGAAGATCGATGGGAGAAACGGGAGGCGCCGCACGCTGTATTCCCCATTGGATGGAAGCAGATGCGCGGTGGCGCGCCTGGCGCCGGGGCCAGGGGACGGTCGCGTTCGAGGCGCTGGGCCCCAGCTTGCCGTCGATGTCGGTGGCTTTCGAATCACTTTCATAGTGGCGGCGAGGATGCGATCGGTTCCATTGGTTCGTTTTCCCAATGAAGCCGCCGGATTCGAAGGTTCGTGCGAAAAACGTCGATTCCGCTGGGAAAGATTGGCCCGAGTCGCGAGCGCGCGCGCCCTAGCATGAAGGCTCGACACATCGCTGACGGAGCGCGGCGGCAAAGGCCGCCGCGTGCTTCCCGCGCGGTGATGTTCGCTTTGGCCTACCTGTCACGGAGCTTTCATGCTGAACAGTCCTGCAAACCCGTCCGCCTATGTCGGACAACGGCTCAACAAACCCGAAGGCACGAAGATCGGAGTCGGCGTGACCTCGCCATCTCCGGAACTGGTGCAGATGTTCGCGGCCGCCGGCTTCGATTTCATCCTGATCGACATGGAGCACGGCCCGATCTCGATCGAGACGGCCTACCGGATGGTCATGGCGACCATCGGCACCGCCGCCGAACCGTGGATTCGCGTCACCCACAACGATCAGGCGCAGATCAAGCTCGCGCTGGACGCCGGCGCCAGGAACATCGTGGTGCCGATGATCACGAGCCGGGAAGAGGCGCGGCAGGCCGTGTCGTATGCGAAGTATCCGCCGCAGGGCGTGCGCGGCTGGGGACCGTTTCGCACGCAGTACCAGTGGCAGACCAACATGATCGACTATTCGAAGCGTGCCAATGCCGAGACCGGCGTGATCGCGCTGATCGAGCATCCCGACGCGGTGCGCGACATCGATGCGATTCTCGATGTCGAAGGCCTGGCCGGCGCGATTCCCGCGCCCTTCGATCTCGCGGTCAACATGGGCTTCAACGACGGCCCCGCTCACGACGAGGTCCGGCAGGCCATCGAGCACGTGATGAGCCGGATCAAGGCGAAGGGCATGGCGCTCACCTCGTTTGCCGTGACGCCGCCCCAGGCCGTCGAGGCGTTGCGGCTCGGCGTCGACAATCTGTTCCTCGGTTTCGATCCGATGTATATCCAGGCCTCGCTGCAGCTGTTCCTCGGCACCGTCGATCAGATGCGCGCGTCGGCCTCGTAGGCGCCGCGGGCCTGCCCGCGCAAGCCCGCGGCATGGGCCGCTATTACCCGGCGGCCCTGACCGGCAGGATCGTCTTGTACTGCACGCGCCGCATGGTGATCGAGGTGCTGACGTCCCGCACGCCCTCGATGGTGGCCAGCCGCGTGGTGACGAAGCGCTCGATGCCCGCGATGTCGCTCGCGACCACGCGCACCATGTAGTCGAACGCGCCCGTCATCAGGTAGCACTCCATCACTTCCTCGCAGCCGAGGATGGCGCGCTCGAACTCGGCCAGCCGCGGCGCGGACTTTTCCATCTTGACCGACACGTAGGCGTTGATCGGCAATCCGACCTTGTCCTGCTCCAGCAGGCAAACGTATCTCGCGATGATGCCCGCTTCCTCCAGTAGCCGGATGCGTCGGTAGAGCGGTGACACGGAGAGATTGAAGGCGGTGGCGAGGTCGGTCGCCTTGGCATGGGCATCTCGCTGGAGCGCATGCAGGATGTTGACGTCGGTCTGGTCGATCTTCATTGGGCTGTCTGGTACCGGGAATGTAGGGAAAGCCAGGCAATGAAGACCGGGGGAAATCGGGGATCCTTCGTGGTGCCTGTGCTGCCGGCAGGCGAGCCAGGCGCAAGCCGGGGGAGATCGATGCTCCCTCGGCAATGTCACGTATGGCCGCCCCCATTCATGCAACGTCCGGGCACCGGGTTTTATTCCATCGAGGCGTGGCGGGACTCGGCCCACGCGAAGGCGAGGGCGCCGAGGACGCGAGCCGGCGGACCCACGCGGACCTAGGGTTCGCCGGCCGATCGCCAGTCGCTGCCGTCGGTGGCGAGCAGCAGGGCGTGATCGCGTACATCGGGCGGCCAGTGTTCGCGCATCCGGATTGATTCCTCTCGCGCCGAATTTCCGCCTGATCCGCCCGCATTGCCTGCCGCCGCCTTGGTTTTCAATATGCGGGCAAGGGCGTTCGCCGTGCTCGCGGATGCGTGAAGCGGCCGGCCGAATCGGAAACGCGATGCCTGCTGCATCGCGGCACGGCCCGTCGCGCGGCGCCGAAACCGCGCGTAACAAACCCGACCTGAAAGATGGAATAGCGCCGATCGGCAAGCTGTTCTGGTAGGGCAGGCACACATGCTTCGGCCGTGCTTCCTGCCAGGCGAACCGATGGCGTCTTCAAGGTGCCGGCGCGATGCTCCGCGTCCCGCCACCCGCCCGTCGAACAGGACGAAATCATGCGTACTCTCATTGGACTCGGCATCGTGCTCGCCAGCTGCGCGGCCTGCACCACGCCGGTTGCCTCGCCATCCTCCCTGGCGGATCCCTCGCTCGGCACGGCGGGAACGGCGGCGCCTCCCGTTTGCCGGAGCGTCAACACCAGCGCGGTGATCGACGGCGCCACGCAGAACCTGACCGGCCTGGCATGTCGCCAGCCCGACGGCAGTTGGCGGATCCAGCAGCCGGATGCGGCGATCGATGGGGATGCCGCGGTCCTGCCCGCCTACGCGGATTACGCGGTCTTCCCGTATTACGACCCCTGGTTCTACGGGCCCTGGACCTTCGGCTTCGGCGGCTCGTTCGTGTTCGTCCACCACTTCCACCATGTCGACCACGGTCACTTCGGCGGCTACGGCGGTTTTCACAACGGGTTCCATCACGGCGGCGGTTTCCATGGCGGCGGCTTCCACGCAGGCGGCAGCTTCCATGGCGGCGGGCGGCATTGATCCGTGATGTCGCGTCCGCGCGGCGGGAGCCCGCGATGAGGTTCCCCGCCTTCCTGAGGATCGCCGCGTGGCTGGCCATCGCGGCATGCATGTCGCCGCCGTTCGCGCACGGCGAGGCGGCAAGCGAGGTGTCGAGCGCGGCGGCGAGCGAGACCGCCGCGCCCGTCGGGCAGCCCGATGTTTCGCCGGCGCAGGTCGGCGCGCTGCCGCTCGATCGGCAGGTGCGCTGGCTGCGTCGCGCGGCCGAAACGGGCGCGCTGGAAAAGCTCGACGACGCGGCGCTGCTCGCGCTGTTCCAGTCGCTCGATGCGTCCACGGTGCCGCGCTACATCGAGCAAGGGCCCAACGCCTATGCCTCGTACGAATTCACGATGCGGCGCCAGGAGCGCATCCGCGGCACCTGGCCGAGCCGGCCCGATCACATGCTGGTGCGTTTGAGCAGCAAGCCGCTGCGGATCTACGCGAAATGGCTGCCCGACGGCGCGCATGCCGGGCAGGAAATCATCTATGACGAGTCGCGCCGCCGCGACCAGTTGTATGGCCATCTCGGCGGCTTGCTGAACGTGCTGCCCGTGTGGGCCTCGTTGAACGGCGCGCTGGCGCGCACGCAGTCGCGCCATCAGGTGCGCGATATCGGCACGGCCTTCATCGCGGGCCAGTTCCTGGCCGAGGGCGCGAAGCTCGGGGAGGCGGGCGGCCAGCATCCGGCGCGCATCGAGGTGAAGACCATCGACGGCGTGCGTGTTGTCGCGTTCACCTACGAAACGCCGACCGGCCAGCCCGAGTACTACGCGAAGAAGGAAACGCTGGGGCTCGATCTGCGGCATCCGTGGTTCCGGACCGCCGAATCCTATGACAACGACGGCCGCCTCTTCGAGCAGGTGGTGTTCGAGACGATCACGCCGCGGGACTTCGACGATTCGGCGTTCGATCCCGCCAATCCCGCATACCGGTTCCACTGAACCGGGCAAGCCGCGCCGCCGGATTGGCCGACGGCATGTCGGGGCGTTCCCGGCCGGGCTATTTCAGAGGATGTTCGGTACCTGCGCCGCTCAGGTCATTCATAGGGTCGCGAAGCACTCGGTGGCGGAACACTTCGCTGCCGGACGGTGGCCCATGATGCCGTGAAGAGGGGCGGCGTGCTTGCCGACGGGTATCGCGGTGTTTTCGGGGAGGGGCGCGCGCGATTCATCGTCCCGCCAATCCGTCATGCCTTCGCCTGGCCCATTCGCTGAAAGAAAATCAATGCACGGGGATCTTGAGCGAAGGCGACATTGATACGGACCCAGGGAGTCGGCTGTGCGCTCGGCCGGCACGACGCGCCGGGAGCCAGCGTGATGCCGCATTCGCTGGCGTGTTGCACGAGGATCCGTGAGTCGTCGATGCCTGGAACGCGGGCCCAGATGAAACTGCCGCCGTCCGGCGATCCGAAGACACACCAGCCGGCATCGGAGAGTGTGCGCAAGGTCGCGGCCAACGCCCGATGCATTCGCCGCTGTAGTTGCAGGAGATGCCTGGAATAGGTGCCGCGCTCGATAGCCGCGGCGGCCACGGCTTCGGCCAGCCGGTTGCCGCCCAGGCTGGTGAGTACCTTGACGTTGACCATCTCGCGGATGCGGCGAGGGTTGGCGATCATGTAGCCGATTCTCAGTGACGACGACAATGTCTTGGATAAGCCGCTGATGTAGATCACCCGATCCAGGTTGTCGAGTGCCGCCATTCTCTGTGACGGTTCGGCCTGCAGATCCGCGTAGACATCGTCCTCGACGATGGTGAAATCATGTGAGTGAGCGAGCTGCAACAATCGAAACGCGACAGGTGGCGCGAGGGTGCTCCCGGTGGGGTTGTGAAATACGGTGTTGATAAACAGCAGCTTGGGCCTGGTGCTTTTCAACAGTGATTCGAGCGTGTCGAGGTCCGGACCTTCCTCGGTGCGCGGTATCGCGACCAGGTTCACGTGCTGCAGTTTAAGCAGGCCGAACAGGTTGTAGTATCCGGGGTCCTCGACGAAGACCGTGTCGCCGGGGCGCAGCTCGGAGCGCACCACCAGATCGAGCGCCTGGCTGGCGCCGTTCGTCACCATGATATTCGGCAGGTCCGCACGCAGGCCAACGCGTCTGGCGCGGTCGAGCAAGGCTTGCCGCAACTTGAACATGCCTTCCGGAGCCGCATAGTCCGTGAGATTTTCCGCATTGTCCCGGCGCGCAATGCCAATCGCCTTCGCAATACCATCGACATCACGCCACGATTCCGGAACGAAACCGCTGCTGAGCTTCAGCATTGGCCCACCCGGGTTGAATTGCTGCAGGATTTGCAGGGAGGCCTCGGTTGCCAGCGTGGATTGATTGCTCGTCTGTTTGGTACGAGATTCCTCCGGATCATCGGCGACATAAAAACCCGACCCGTGACGTGAACGAACGAGTCCTTGCGCGACCAGCCGTTCGTAGGCTTCCACCACGCAAAAGCGGCTGACATGGTGGCTGACGGCCAATTGGCGAATCGAGGGCAGGCGCGTGCCGGGTAGCAATGTTCCGGAGCGTATTTTTCTTTTGATCTCGGTTGCCAGTTGCCCGGATTTCGAGGCGCCCTTCGCTGCATGCGGTGTGGATTTCATGACGCGACTGTTTGCAATTTTTGTGCAGACACTTTGGTGTGGCTGCTGCGAAGTGTACATGGCTTCGAGGAGCGCCTGCGCGAATACTTGATGCAGGAAAACGGCGGTGATGTCGGCCGGGAAGGCCGCCCTTTTCTTGTCTGCATCCCGGTCATTCACAAGCCAATCAGGAGGCCGATGTGCCATTCGTTACCGTCAAGGCGATCGAGGGCGTGTTCACGCTCGAACAGAAGCAAACCATCATCAAGAAGGTCACCGACGTGCTCGTCGAAATCGAGGGAGAGGCCATGCGGCCGATTACCTGGGTCGTGTTCGAGGACGTATCGAGCGATGCCTGGGGAATCGGTGGTCGAGCGTTTGGCACCGAACACGTCAAGGCCTTGCAGAGCGGTGAGGTCAAGCTCGCGGACGCGCTCGGAATCTGAACAGTCGGGCGCACACGAACGCTTGCTGTTGCAGGATGCGTTGCCGGGGCACGG
The DNA here is from genome assembly GCF_011753035.1 of Burkholderia sp. Ax-1720. Classification (NCBI taxonomy): domain Bacteria; kingdom Pseudomonadati; phylum Pseudomonadota; class Betaproteobacteria; order Burkholderiales; family Burkholderiaceae; genus Burkholderia; species Burkholderia sp. Ax-1720. Next base: position 102,975 of record NZ_VWWK01000007.1, read on the forward strand.
GAATATCTTCCGAAGCCCTTGTTCCCAAGATCAAATGTAAAACGACTGGCAAGCTGATCCATGTCGCTATCCATGCCCTTTACCTGCGCACTCGACGCTATCGGCAACACGCCGGTGGTGAAGTTGCGCAAGGTGGTACCGAGGCATCACGCATCGGTGTATCTGAAACTGGAGTATTTCAATCCTTCCGGCTCGTACAAGGACCGGATGGCTCGTTCCATGATCGAACAGGCCGAGTTGCGTGGTGACTTGCGGCCGGGCATGAGCGTCGTGGAGGCGAGTGGGGGGAGTACGGGCGCCTCCCTGGCTCTCGTCTGCGCGATCAAGGGCTATCGATTCAGGATCGTGTCGTCCGACGCATTCGCGCCGGAAAAGATACGGATGATGCACTCGCTGGGTGCCGAGGTGGAGATTGTCTCGAGTCCAACGGGAAAAATCGGCGCGGATCTCATCCCGGCAATGATTTCCCGCGCTCGCGCGATCGCCTCCCAGGGCAACAGTTACCTGACCGATCAGTTCCGGAATCGTGATGCCTTGATCGGTTACGAACAAATCGGCGTGGAGTTGATTCGACAGTTTCCGGAAGGCATCTCGGCGTTCTGCGGTGCAGTCGGCGTTGCCGGTATGGTCATGGGGGTCTCGCGGGCATTCAGGGCTGCGCGATGGAACACACGGGTCGTCGTGCTGGAGCCTGCCACGTCGCCTGTCATTACGCTCGGACGTGCCGGGGAGCATCACGTCGAGGGGATCGGAATCGGCTTCGTGCCGCCTTTGCTGGACGAGTCTCTTTACAACGAGGCTTGGGCGATCTCCGAGGACGAAGCGCGCATGATGTGCCGACGGCTGGCGAGCGAGGAAGGCCTGTTTGTCGGAACCTCGACCGGGCTCAATGTCGTGGCGGCCATACGACTTGCCCAGGAGCTTGGACCCGAGGCCAATGTCGTGACCGTGGCATCGGATACCGGCTTGAAATACTTGAATACCGCGCTTTACTCGAGTCCGGAATAGCCTGGGCCGGCCGATGTCGCGCAGGGCCGGAATCCGCTCGCGGTTCGTCGACTGACGATCGACGAGGTTCGTGGCGCGCAGGCTGCCACGCCTGTGAAGACAGGCTTGTCTCACCCCAGCACACAGTGCCGGCGGCAACTGTGCTCTGCACAACTGTGTTCGGTGTTACGGATTATTTCGTTATATATTTCGAAGCATAACGACTTGATCCGCTGACACCGTCCTCTCGCCCCATGTCTTTCCGCCGCCCCCGTTTCAGGGCGCTCTCGCTGGCCTGCGCCGGCGCGAGTGCTTCGTTCGCCGTTCATGCGCAGGATCCCGAGCTGCTGCTCGCCCCGGTCGTGATCAGCGGCCCCGCGCCGAGCGCGCTGCCGTCCTACCAGGTCGAGCGGATCCGCGTCGGCCCGCTCGGCGAGAAGGCCCTGCTCGACACGCCGTATTCGATCAGCGTGGTGCCCACGGCGCTGGCCACCAACCAGCAGCTCGAAAGCGTGCGCGAGGCGTTCCGCTTCATTGCCTCGGTGCAGGGCGAGAACATCCGCCCGCAGACGCGCGGCCTGCAGGCCGGCGTGGTGCAGAACACGCGCGTGGACGGCCTGAACGTGGCGGCCACCACCGACTATCCGATCGAGGAATTCGAGCGCATCGAGGTGCTGGGCGGGCTGTCGGGCGCGCTTTATGGCCCGGCCAATCCGGCCGGCACCTTCAACTTCGTGTTCAAGCGGCCGACCGATGCGCCGCTGCGCCAGTTCACGATCGGCTACGCCTCGCGCCAGTCGCTGCTGGAGCATCTCGACCTGGGCGGGCATTTCGGCAAGGACGACACCTTCGGCTACCGGCTCAACCTGCTGAACCAGAACGGCGAGAGCTACGCGCCCGGCAGCCGGCTGCGCCGCGAGCTGGCCAGCCTCGCCTTCGACGTGCGCTTCAGCCGCGACACGCGGCTGGAAACCAACTTCAGCACCTATCACTACCTCGACACGGGTTTCCCCGGCACCTTCGCGCTGGCGCGCGGCGTGCCGTTCCCGGGCGCGCTCGATCCGACGCGCCAGGGTTACGGCCAGACCTGGGCCGGCGACGACAACGTCACCAACATCTACAGCGCCACGCTCAAGCACGACTTCGGCGAGGACTGGCATCTCACGGCGGGCCTGCTGCGCGAAACCAGCGATCGCGCCTCGACGGTGCCGACCTTGACGCTGGCCAACGCGGCCGGCGCCTACACGGCGACCACCGCCACCACCACCTTCAGCCTCGATTCGATCGTCAGCAACAACCTGGCGCTGAACGGCCGGACCTGGCTGGCGGGCATGTCGCACGACCTGGTGATCGCGAACACGGGTTTCTTCTGGAACCGCTACACGCCGTTCCAGACCGGCGCGATCACGCTGGGCCGCGGCAACCTCGCCGATCCGGCCAGCTTCGCCGAGCCGCCGCTGCCCGATTTCTCGAACCGCTTCCGCGCGGTGCGCACCATCCAGCAATCGCTGACGCTGGGCGACACGATCGGCTTCAATTCGCAATGGTCGGCGCTGCTGGCCGCGAGCCAGAGCTGGATCAGCGTGCGCAACTTCAACCGCAGCGGCTCGACCACCAGCCGCTACGACGCGAGCGGCATCAGCCCGACCGCGAGCCTGATCTACAAGCCGCGGCCGAACATGACGGCCTACCTGACCTATGCCGACAGCCTGCAGCAGGGCGACAGCGCGCCGAGCGGCAGCGCCAACGCGGGCGAGAGCCTCGCGCCCTATCGCAGCCGCGAGTGGGAGCTCGGCTACAAGCTCGAGATCGACACCATGAACCTCGGGCTGGCCCTGTATCGCATCCAGCGTCCCTATGCCTACGTGGGCGCGAACAACGTGTTCGCCAATGGCGGCGAGCAGGTCAACCGCGGGCTGGAGCTGAGCGCGAACGGCGCGGTGAGCCGCGATCTTCACGTCTACGCGGGGCTCTCGCTGCTCGATCCGCGCCTGTTCGACACCGGCTCGGCCGCCACCAGCGACAAGCAGATCCTCGGGCTCTCGAAGCTGGTGTTCAACGCGCTGTTCGACTACAGCGTGCAGCGCGTGCCGGGCCTGGCCTTCAACCTGAACGTCAATCACGCGAGCCGGCGGCCGGGCAACTACAGCGACACGGATTTCGTCGACGGCTACACCGTGCTCGATCTCGGCGCCCGCTACCAGACCCGCATCGCGGGCCGCAAGGTGGTGCTGCGCCTGGCCGTCGACAACCTGACCAACCGCCAGTACTGGGCCAACATCGCCCCGACCGGCCAGAACGGTTTCAACAGCACGGACAACGGCACCGGCACGCTCGGCGCGCCGCGTACCGTGCGCGCTTCCATCCAGGTGGACCTATGACTTCCCGATTCACGCATCAACTCACATTCCGACCCGCATTCCGACCCGCATCCCGCTCGCTCGCCGCCGCGCTCGCGGCCTCGGCCCTGCTGGCCTTCACGATCCCCGCCGCGCGCGGCGCCGAGGCGCTGACGGTGTTCGCGGCCGGCAGCACCGGCGGCGCGCTGGCCACCATCGCGCACGACTACACCGCGGCCACCGGCCAGCCGGTCAAGCTGGTGACGGGCCCGGCGGGCCTGCTGCTGGAGCGCATCGAGGGCGGTGCCAGGGCCGACCTGTTCATCTCGGCCAACCTCGCGCATCCGCGGCGGCTCACGGCCGAAGGCAAGGCCGGGCCGACCGTGGTGTTCGCGCGCAATCGCGTGTGCGTGAGCGCGCGCCCCGACGTGGGCCTGACCAGCGCCAAGCTGCTCGACAAGCTGCTCGATCCCGGCGTGAAGATCGGCACCTCCACGCCCAAGGCCGACCCCGGCGGCGATTACGCCTGGCTGCTGTTCGAGAAGGCCGGCACGCTGCGCGCGGGCGCCACGGCGACGCTGGAGGCCAAGGCGCGGCAACTGGTGGGCGGGCGCAGCGCGCCCGAGGTGCCGGCCGGCGCCAACCCCGTCAAATACTTCATGCAGACGCATGTGGTTGACGTGTTCGTCGGGTATTGCAGCTCGCACGACACGCAGCCGGACCCGGCCTTCGTGCAGGTGGAACTGCCGCCCGAGCTCGCGATCCAGGCCGACTACGGCATGACCGTGCTCGAGGGCCGTCACGACGAGGCCGCCTGGCGCTTCGCGATGTACCTGATGAGCCCGGCCGCGCAGGCCGTGCTGCCGCGCTACGGCTTCGGCGCGGTGGGGCTGGCCGATCCGGGATCCTGAACGAGCGGCTTGTTCAAATCGAGCAATATCGAGCATAATTCGGCTATAGTGAGCGCCACGCGGTGATGCATGGCGGCGCCTGCTCCATGCCGATGGCCTCGCTCCTCCAGGAGAATCGATTTGAACCCATTGCTCGAAGACGCGCACGCGGTCCTGCTGCCGGCGTTCGCGGGACTGTCGCTCGACGACGCGGTGCTGCGCCACCTCGACGGCGGCGGCCTGTCCGTCCTGCTCGGCGAGCGCCGCGAGGAATATCTGGGCCGCCGCATGAGCGCCGAGCGGCAGGCCAACGAATCCGCCGGGCAGTTCCGTCGCCTGACGGAAACCGCGCGCCGGCGGGCCGGGCGGGCCACGATCGTCGCGGTGGACCAGGAGCCGGGCGGCATCCAGCGCCTGCATCGACTGGTGCCGGCGCTGCCCGATGCGGGCGAGGCGCGCGTGTTGTCGTCGACTGAAATCGAGCGCCGCGCCGCCGCCACGGCGCGCGCCGCGCGCGAGCTGGGCGTCAACCTGTTCCTCGCGCCGATCGTCGATCTCGTCACCGGCGCGAACCCCTGGCTCGAGGGCCGGCATGCCGGTTCGGACCCGGCGGGGGTCGCCCACCTGGCCTGCTCGTTTGTGCGCGGTGTGCAGGCCGCGGGCGTGGCGGCGACGGCCAAGCATTTTCCGGGGCACCCGGTCACCGAACTCGATCCGGCCTTGCACGAGGCGGTCGTCCCGGCTTCGCTGGTGGCGCTGCAGCCGGGCATCGGCGTGTTCCGCGAGCTGATCGCGGCGGGGGTGAAGGCGGTGATGGCCGGGCCGGCCCTGGTGCCCGCGATCGACGACGTGGAGCCGTCGAGCACCTCGCGCGAGACGCTCGCCTACCTGCGCGGGCCCCTGGCTTTCGATGGACTGGTCATTTCCGACGATCTCGACGCGCCGGGCATCCTGCGCGGGCGCAGCGTGGCCGCGGCCGCGGTCGCCTCGCTCGCGGCCGGCGCCGACCTGCTGCTGGTCTCCAGCGAGGCCGGGCTGGCGACGATCACGGCCAGCATCGTCGCCGCCGTGGAGCGCGGGGCCCTGCCTCGCGAGCGGCTGGCCGACGCGGCCCGGCGCGTGCGCGCGTTCGCGAGCGAACTCGATGCCGGCGCGCAGGGCGGGACGCAGGACGAGGCACGACATGACTGAGCGTTCGCGGCAGGCGCATGCGGTGCTGTTCCCGGTGCTGGAGACACTCGAGATCGACGATCCGCTCGCGCGCTTTCTCGATCGCGGCGGCCGCAGCCTGTTGTTCGGCGAGACCGGGCCCGAATACGAGGCGGGGCGGATGAGCGCATCCCGGCTCGCGATCGAGACGGCCGAGGCCTGGCAGCGCGGCGTCGAGGCGGCGCGCTCGCGTGCCGGCGGCAGCCTGATCCTGGCCGCCGATGCCGATATCGCGGCGGTCCATCGGCTGGAGGGCGTCGCCGGTCGGTTGCCGTCGCGCGAGGCCGCGGCGGCGCTCGCGGAGCCGGAGCTGGAACGGGTTTGCGAGGCGATGGCGCGGCGCGTGCGCGAGACCGGCATCAACCTGGTGCTGTCGCCGACGGCGGACGTGCTGACCGGGCCGAACCCCTGGCTGCGCGGCCGCACCTTGGCCGACGATGCACCGGGCACGGCGCGCCAGGTGAGGGCCTATGTGCGCGGCGCGCTACGCGCGGGCCTGGCCACCACGCTGAAGCATTTCCCCGGGCACCCGGTGCTGGATGGGCATCCCGCGCGCGATCCGCGGGCCAGGGTGCCGCTAGCGCTCGACGCGCTGCGCGCGCAATGGGCGCCGTTCCAGGCCGGCATCGCGGCCGGCGCGAGCGCGGTGATGATGGGCCCCGCCAGCTTCGATGCCGTGCAGCCGCCGACCGCGGGCTCGCTGTCCGCGGCCCTGATCGGCTTGCTGCGCGACGAACTCGGGTTCACGGGGCTGGTGATGACCTGCGACCTCGACCATCCGGCCACGCTCGGCGATCGCTCGCTGGCCGATACCGTCGTCGCGGCGCTCGGTGCCGGGGCCGATCTGCTGCTGGTGTCGCCGCGCGCGGTGCCGCAACTGGAGACGCTCGCGCAGGCGATCGTGGCGGCGGTGGAGCGCGGCGTGCTCGACGCGCAGCGACTGGAGGCGGCGGCTGCGAAGGTGCGGGGGCTGGCCGAGCGGCTGTCGCGCTAGCGCTCGCGCGTCGGGGCGATGCTGGAGGCGAGGCGGGTTTGCCTCGTCGAGCGAGGGCCGGGCCCGATCGCCAGCCACGCGAGCTTGCCCGCGCGGGCCGCGGCGCGAGGGCGGCCGTCCTGCCGCGGCGCGCCGCCGATGCGAAGCCTCAACGGCCGGCCAGCACCAGCTGGACGCCGGCCTTCTCGAAGGCCCGCTGCGGTTTGGCCGGCGTGTCGTGCTCGACGATCAGGGTGGTGATCTCGTCGATCGGCGCCGCGTTGTGGGTCGCCACGCTCAGCAGCTTCTCCTTGACCGCGGCCACCGCCGTCGCGCCGCTGCGCGTGATCACGGCGCGCTTGAAGGCGGCATCCTCGAGATCGAAGGCCGTGAGTCCTTCCTGAGGATCGATCGCGCAGGCGCCGAGGAAGGCCAGGTCGAAGGACAGCCGCCGGACGGCATCGACCGCCGTGGCGCCGACCGCGCCGCCGACGGCGCGATCGACCTGGCCGCCGAGCATGATGATCGACAGGCCCTCTCGCTCGATCAGGGCCGCCGCGATGGCCGGGGCATTGGTGACGACGGTCAGCGCGAGATCGGCGGGCAGCGCGCGCGCGATCGCGAGGTTGGTGCTGCCGGCATCGAGGAACAGGCTCTGGCGCCGGTCCAGCAGCGAGATCGCGGCCGCCGCGAGCGCCTGCTTGCGCTCGGGCTGCTGCGCCGAGCGGTGCTGCAGCGTGCCGCCGTCGGGGGCCAGCGCGACCGCGCCGCCATAGACCTTGCGGCAGGCGCCGGCCCGGGCGAGGTCCGCGAGGTCGCGCCGGATGGTGTGCTCGGATACGCCGAACTTCTCGGACAGCTCGGTCGCGATGACCTTGCCGTGCGTGGCGAGAAGCGAGCGGATGTGCTGCTGCCGTTCATCGGGCAGCGCGTCGTAGGTCAGCATCGACGGTTCCTGGAGCAGGCGGGAAGGGAGCAAAACGGGCTGCGGGCATTATAGAGCGGCGCCTCGCGGCCGGGCCTCGCGTGCTCGCGTCGGCGCGCGGGCGAGAAGACCTGCGAAGACGCAAGACGCGAGACGCGAGACGCGAGGGCGGGCGCGGCGCGGCAGTCGCGCCGCCACGCATCGGTCCATGTTTGCCGCGGGCGCGGGCCGTCGCCTTCGGCTTCCGGCTTCCAGCAACACCATCCCTTCGACGAGATCATGCCGTCCACTTCGCTTGCGTATCCCGATTCCCTGCGCCGCCGCCAGTCGGCCACGCGCGCCGTGTTCTTCATCGCCGGCTACGGCCGCGCCTCCTGGGCGCCGCTGGTGCCCTTCGTGAAGGCCGGCATCGGCCTGGGCGACGGACAGCTCGGCCTGCTGATGCTGTGCCTGGGCGGCGGCTCGATCACGGCCATGCCGTTCGCGGGCGGGCTGGTGGCGCGCTTCGGCTGCCGCCGCGTGATCGCCGCGGCGACGCTCCTGCTCGCGCTGTCGCTGATGCTGCTGGTGGCGCTGGCCGGCCCCGGCAGCCTGGCGGCGGCCGCGCTGGCGCTGGCGGTGTTCGGCATGTCGGCGGGGGTGCTCGACGTCGCGATGAACATCGAGGCGATCGATGTCGAGCGCGCCATCGGGCAGCCGGTGATGTCGGGCTTCCATGCGTTCTACAGCATCGGCGGCATCGCCGGCTCGGCCGGCGCGAGCGTGTTGCTGACCATCGGGTTGTCCGCGGGCGCGGCGGTGGCCTGCGCCGCGATCTCGATGGCGGTGGCGCTCGCGCTGGCGGTGCCGGCGCTGAGCACGGCCGCGCCGCCCGGGCCGCCGAGCCTGTTCGCGGTGCCGCGCGGCGTGGTCTGGCTGCTCAGCGGCTGCACCTTCATCGTGTTCCTCGCTGAGAGCGCGGTGCTGGACTGGAGCGGCGTGCTGCTGACCTCGTCGCGCGCGATGCCGCATGCCTATGCCGGTTATGGTTATGCCGCGTTCGCCGCGGCGATGAGCTGCGGGCGCCTGTTCGGCGATCGGATCGTGGCGCGCCTGGGCGGCGCGCGGGTGGTGACGGCGGGCAGCCTGTGCGCGGCGGCCGGGTTCGCGATCGCGGCCCTGGTGCCGTCCTGGCCGATCGACCTGGCCGCCTATGCGCTGGTCGGCGCGGGCTGCGCGAACATCGCCCCGGTGCTGTTCTCCTCGGTGGGCCGGCAATCGCGCATGCCGACCGGCGCCGCCGTCGCGGCCATGACGACGATCGGTTATGCCGGCGTGTTCGTCGGCCCGGCCCTGATCGGCGCGATCGCGCGCGTCACGGCGCTGGCGCCGGCCATGCTGTCGCTGGTCGCGCTGCTGGCGGTGGTCGCCGCCTG
>NZ_VWWK01000080.1:0-29426 GCF_011753035.1 Burkholderia sp. Ax-1720
TGCCGAAGCCGCGGCACTGGCAGAAGCCGCCGCGCTGGCCGAAGCGGCCGCTGCGGCGGCCTTCGCCTTCTTCTTGCCGCGACGGTCGCCGTCGATGTCGGCCAGCAGGTCGAGTTCGGACGGGAGGTTGTCGCCGCCGCTCCAGCTCGCCAGGCGATCGTTCTGGAAGTTGACGACCAGGTCACGCTGCTGGACCACCGAGGTCGAGCCGCGCTTGAAGTAGAACAGGTAATCCCAACGATCCGCGTGGAACATGTCGGCCAGTAGCGGCGTGCCGAGCAGCGCGCGGACCTGTTCGCGGGTCATGCCGGCCTGCAGTTGCGAGGCCTTTTCCTGTGAGACGAAATTGCCCTGGACGACCGTGATGCGGTAAGGCGTGATGCTCTGCGCGATTCGTTGCGTGACGCTGTCATAAGACGAACAGCCTGCCAGCGTGACGACGGCGACAGCGACGGCAGCAGTGATGGCACTCCGCATGCGGGTCCTCTGAATGTTGCGAACGGGATACGGGAAACTTGTCCGTCACTTGCACCGATTTGCCGGGCGGGCCGCGCGACTCGGGTCACAGGTGACTGACAGGGCGAAAAGCCGGTACTATTGGAACCCTGCATTGTACTCTAGGGACGCCTAGCCATGACCAATCCGACCGAGCTGAAGAATATCGGGCTCAAGGCCACCCTACCGCGCCTCAAGATTCTGGAAATTTTTCAGCAGAGCGAAGTCCGGCACCTGACCGCCGAAGACGTCTATCGCAACCTGCTGCACGAACAACTCGACATCGGCCTGGCCACGGTATACCGCGTGCTGACGCAGTTCGAGCAGGCCGGCCTGCTCACGCGCAGCAATTTCGAATCGGGCAAGGCGGTGTTCGAACTGAACGAGGGTTCGCACCACGACCACCTGGTCTGTCTCGACTGCGGCCGCGTCGAGGAATTCTTCGACGCCGAGATCGAGAATCGCCAACAGGCGATCGCCAAGACGCGCGGCTTCAAGCTGCAGGAGCACTCGCTGGCGATGTACGGTTCCTGCACCACCGAGAACTGCCCGCACCGCAAGCACTGATCGGCCGGCCGGCATCGCGCCGGTCCGCCAGGCAATCCGGCCCGACAAGGCGCAAGCCTTGCCGGGCCGGATCGTTTTCGCGCATCGGCCGGCTCGTCTTTCGGTTTCCTGACGAACGGCGCGCGCCCTCTTAAGCAGACGCCGAATTCACACCGCTCCCTGCCGCTCGCCCGGCTCGGGCGGCAGCAGCAGGCGCCGCGTGTCGAGCACGATCTCGTCGCAATTCGGCTCGCCGTTGCCGCCGCGGTCGATCACCACGAAATCGCTGACGCGATCGAGCGCGAGCAGCGGGTGATGCCAGACGCCCCGCGCATAGTTGACGCCCTGCCAGCCCTCGGCGAGAAAGGCGCGCAGCCGCGCCGGATCGAATTCGCCGGCCGGCGCGACCACCACCGCGTAACGCCCGACCTCGGCCAGCGGCACGAAGGCCTGGCTGCCCAGCGGGTGCCGCTCCATCATCGCGATCTCGATCGGCCAGCGGCGCGGCTGGCCGCGGAACAGGTTGACGAGCGGGCGGCCGCCGGCTTCGCCGACATCGACGCTGGCCAGGTCGTGGAAGCGTTCGGTGGTGCCGCCGTTGATCGGGAAATGACGCGCGCCCTCGAGCTCGATCACGTCGCCGAACGGCGCGAAGGCGGCACGCGTGAGCGGCTCCAGCGGCAGGGGCAGCTGGTTCATGATCACCTCCCGCTCAGGCCGGCTCGGCCCACAGACGCAGGCGCGAGACGCCGCCGTCGGGGAAGATGTTGAAGCGCACGTGGGTGACCGGGCCCAGCGCGGCCAGGCCGCTGTCGAACACGTGCAGGCTGTCCATCGACAGCTTCTGCTCGCCGAGCAGCTCCGGCCAGAACATCGCCTGCGTGACCAGCGAATCGTCGGTGCCGCCGGCCACCGAGGCGGCCTGCAGCGAGCAGCGATCGGGATAGTTGCCCTTGAAGTGCGCGGTGTCGACCTCGACGCGGCGGATGATCCCCGGGCGCGCCAGCGCCACGATCGCCCAGTCGTTGCCGGGTTCGCGGCGCCGCCGCGTCTCCCAGCCGTCGCCCATGTTCACGCCGCGCCCCGGCATCAGCATCTGCGAGGCGGGACCGAAGTGCTGGTTGTTGGCGGCGACCAGGTAGGCGCCGTTCTCGATCGCGGCCAGGTCGACCAGCTCGCCCGTGGCGGCGCGGCTCCAGTCGCGCTGCGGCTGGCCGTACACGCGCAGCCGCGCCAGCCCGCCGTCCGGATAGAGATTGACGCGCAGGTGGGTGAGCACGCGCGGCGCGTCGACGGCGACGTAGTGATGGCGATTGCCCTGCAGCGTGGTGGCCGGCACCAGCGGCTGCCAGTCGGCCTGCTCCGGCGGCAACTCGCCGTCGAACGCGCAGGCCTCGATCGAGGCGGCCGGCGGGAAGTTGCCGGTGAAGTGGCTGGTGTCGAGATCGACGCCATGGACCACGCCGGGGCGCGCCAGCCGGACGATGCACCAGTCGTGGCCGGCCACGCGCTTGCGGCGCGTCTCCCAGCCATCCATCCACTTGCCGTGATCGTCGTACTTGCCGGGGATGAAGACGGCCGGCTCGGGGTTGAGCATGCGCTCCATCGGCGCGAAGAAGTCGTCGCTGGAGGCCAGCGCCTTGGCGCCCAGGCGCGGGTCGGCGAGATTCATGTAGCGGCGCGTGAAGGCAGGCGCGTCGGGATCGAGGATCGGTGCAGCCATGATGTCTCCAGTCGGGTGAGAGGCCCGGCGCGGTGCCGGGCTGCGAATCGGGAAAGCGGGGAAAGCGGGGAAGCGAGGAACAGGCGCGCAAGGAACGCGGCGATGACGCGGCGCCCTCAGAGCACGTGCGCGTGCTCGCCGCCGGCGAGCTTGCCGGGCGCGGCACCGGCCTCGCCGTGCTCCTCCTCGACCGGCACGTAGCGCAGCTCGCGGTTCAGCACGCGGCGGGCACGGGCGACGTCGATGTCGTGCTCCCAGACCGCCACCACCACGGTGGCCACGCAATTGCCGACCAGGTTGGTGAGCGCGCGCGCGATGCCGACGAACCAGTCGACCGGCAGGATCAGTACCAGGCCGAGCACCGGAATCGCCGGGATCGCCGAGAGCGTCGCGGCCAGGATCACGATCGCCGAGCCGGGGATGCCGTGCGCGCCCTTCGAGGTGACCAGCGAGACCAGCAGCACGATGATCAGGTCGTGCGCGGACAGCGGCGTATTGGTGGCCTGCGCGATGAACAGCACGGCCAGCGTCAGGTAGATCGAGAAGCCGTCGAGATTGAACGAGTAGCCGGTGGGGATCACCAGGCCGACGGTGGAATCCTTCACGCCCATCCATTCGAGCTTGCGCATCACCTGCGGCAGCACCGCGTCCGAGGAGGCGGTGCCGAGCACGATCATCAGCTCCTCGCGCAGGTAGCGGATCAGCTTGAACACGCTGAAGCCGGCCAGGCGCATCACGGTGCCGAGCACCACCGCGACGAACAGCGCGCAGCTCACGTAGAACACCGCCACCAGCAGGCCGAGCTGCTTGAGCGAGGCCACGCCGTACTTGCCGGTGGTGAAGGCGATCGCGCCGAGCACGCCGAGCGGCGCGAGCCGGATGATGAAGCCCATCACGCGAAAGCAGACCTGCGAGAACTCGTCGATGATGCCGCTGATGCGGCTGGCGCGTTCGCCGAGCAGGGACAGCGCCGAGCCGAACAGCACCGCGAACACCAGGATCTGCAGGATGTCGCCCTTGGCGAAGGCATCGAAGGCCGTGTCGGGGATGATCTTGAGCAGGTAGCCGGCGGTGTCCTTGAGGCTCTGCGCGTTCTTCGCGTAGTCGGCCAGCGAGGCCGCGTCGAGCGAGCCGAGCGCGACGTTCATGCCGGCGCCGGGCCGCGTGAGGACCGCCAGCAACAGGCCGATGCCGAGCGCCAGCGTGGTCATCAGCTCGAAGTAGACGATCGCCTTCACGCCGACGCGCCCCACCTTCTTCAAGTCGCCGGCATTCGCGATGCCACCCACCACCACGCAGAACACGATCGGCCCGATCACCATCTTGATCAGCTTCAGGAAGCCGTCGCCGAGCGGGCGCAGCGACTGCGCCGCGTGCGGGAAGGCGGCGCCGAGCGCCACGCCGATCACCAGCGCGATCACCACGCGCCCGAACAAGGAATTCAGAAACCTCGCCATCACACCTCCCGTCACCGCGGTTGTCGTGGACTTCACTGTTCTGACTGGTCATACCAGTTAAGTTATGGCGAAGTGTAGGAAGCCGATATACGCGCGTCAACCGTGTCAAAAACCGGGATTACCCGATACGCGACAGCGGGCCGGGCGCCGGCGGCGCGGCATGGATGGGCGGATTACAATGCCGGTCTGACCGGCCCCGCATGTAGTCATGAAGAACCTGCCCCAAACCGTTACCGACGCCGCCGTGGCGACCATCCAGGCCCGCATCGAAACCGGCGCCTACCCGGTCGGCAGCCTGCTGCCGGCGCAGCGCCAGCTCTCCGAGGAACTGGAGATCAGCCGTGCCTCGCTGCGCGAGGCGCTGTCGACGCTGGAGGCGCTCGGCATGCTGACGATCCGGCCCGGCAAGGGCGTCTACGTGGAGCGTGCGCAGGCCGCAGCCGGCCATCCCTGGCGCTTCGCGGCGCAATCCTCGCCGCCCGATACCTACCAGATGCGTTATGCGCTGGAGGGTTTCGCGGCGCGCATGGCGGCGCTGGCGATCAGCGACACCGACCTCGCCTGGTTCGAGGAGAACCTGGCCGCGCTGCACGTGGCGCTGGTCGACAACGCGCTGGACGCCGCCGCCCAGCTCGACTTCGAATTCCACATGCGGATCCTCGCGCTGGCCGGCAACGCGGCAATCGAATCGGTGCTGCGCAACAGCGCCGACATCATGAAGGAAAGCCAGCGCATGCCCTTCTACCGGCGCGAGCTGATGCTTTCGACCTGGCACGAGCATCGCGCCATCGTCGACGCGCTCACCGCGCGCGACTCGGCCGCGGCCGGCCGGGCCATCGAGATCCACATCGAGAGCGCCGCGCAGCGCGCCGGCGTGTTCTTCCCCACGCCGCGCGGCTGAAGCCGCAGCACGGAACCCCCGCTCCAAAAGACAAACCCGCCGCCGCGCACGAGGCGCGACGGCGGGTTTTCGCGACGGGATCGAAACGGGCTCGGCCAGCCGGCCGCGCCCGAGCCGATTTACTTGGCGTTGGCGAACGCGACTGCCGTGTCCAGCATGCGGTTCGAGAAGCCCCACTCGTTGTCGTACCAGCTCGACACCTTCACCAGGCGGCCCGACACCTTGGTCAGCGTCGAATCGAACGAGGACGAGGCCGGGTTGTGGTTGAAGTCGACCGACACCAGCGGCTGGTCGTTATAGGCCAGGATGCCCTTGAGCGCGCCTTCCGAGGCTTCCTTCATGATCGCGTTGACTTCCTCGACCGTGGTGTCGCGCTTGGCGATGAAGGACAGGTCGACGATCGACACGTTGATGGTCGGCACGCGGATCGCGTAGCCGTCCAGCTTGCCGTTCAGTTCCGGCAGCACCAGGCCGACCGCGGCGGCCGCGCCGGTCTTGGTCGGGATCTGGCTGTGCGTGGCCGAACGGGCGCGGCGCAGGTCTTCGTGATAGACGTCGGTCAGCACCTGGTCGTTGGTGTAGGCGTGGATCGTCGTCATCAGGCCGGTTTCGAGGCCGATCTTGTCGTGCAGCGGCTTGACCAGCGGCGCCAGGCAGTTGGTGGTGCACGATGCGTTCGAGATCACGGTGTGCTCGGCCTTCAGCACGTCGTGGTTGACGCCGTAGACGATGGTCGCGTCGACGTCCTTGCCGCCCGGCGCCGAGATGATCACCTTCTTCGCGCCGCCCTTCAGGTGGGCGCTGGCCTTTTCCTTGGTGGTGAAGAAGCCCGTGCACTCGAACACCACGTCGACGCCGAGCTCGCCCCACGGCAGTTCGGCCGGGTTGCGGTTGGCCAGCACGCGGATGCGGTCGCCGTTGACGATCAGGTAGTCGCCGTCGACCGACACTTCGCCGGGGAAGCGGCCGTGCGCCGTGTCGTACTGCGTCAGGTGCGCGTTGGTCTTGGCATCGCCGAGGTCGTTGATCGCGACGATCTCGATGTCATGCTTCTTGCCGTTTTCGTAGAAAGCGCGCAGCGTGTTGCGGCCGATGCGGCCGTAACCGTTGATTGCAACGCGAATCGTCATGGTCTATCTCCTGATGGCTGAAAAAAATACGTTTCGTGCAGCTTCACGGCGGCGCGCTGCGCGCCCGGGGAGGCAGCGCAGCGCGCCTGGTATCACTTAGGCGAGCACCTTCTTCGCCGTCTCGACCACGTTCTCGACGGTGAAGCCGAAGTACTTGAACAGCACGCCGGCCGGCGCCGATTCGCCGAAGGTGTCGATCCCGACCACGCCGCCCTCGAGGCCGACGTACTTGCGCCAGAAGTCGCTCACGCCCGCCTCGATCGCCACGCGGCGCACGCCGGCCGGCAGCACGCGCTCGCGGTACTCGGCGTCCTGGCGGTCGAACACGGTGGTGGCCGGCATCGACACCACGCGCGCGGCGATGCCCTGCTGCGCCAGCGGCTCGACGGCCTTCATCGCCAGCTCGACCTCGGAGCCGGTCGCGATCAGGATGATCTTGCGCGCGACGATGTCTTCCTGCCAGTCGCGCAGCACGTAGCCGCCCTTGGCGACATTGGCCAGTTGCGCATCGCTGCGCGTGTTGAACTGCAGGTTCTGGCGGCTGAAGATCAGGCAGGACGGACGCTGGGCGGCGATCGCCTCGGTCCAGCCCACCGCCGTCTCGACCGTGTCGGCCGGGCGCCAGACGTCGAGGTTCGGGATCAGGCGCAGGCTGGAGACGTGCTCGATCGACTGGTGGGTCGGGCCGTCCTCGCCCAGGCCGATCGAATCGTGGGTGAACACGAAGATCGACGGGGCCTTCATCAGCGCGGCCACGCGCAACGCGTTGCGGCTGTAGTCGGAGAAGGTCAGGAAGGTGCCGCCGAAGGGCTTGTAGCCGCCGTGCAGGACCAGGCCGTTGATGGCCGCGCTCATGCCGAATTCGCGCACGCCGTAGTTGACGTGGTTGCCCCACTGGATGCCGTGCTCGCCGGCGCGCACCGGCTTGGAGGCCTTCCAGTTGGTGAGGTTCGAGCCGGTCAGGTCGGCCGAGCCGCCGAGCAGTTCCGGCAGCGCCGCGGCCAGGCCTTCGATGGTCTGCTGCGAGGCCTTGCGGGTGGCGACCGTCTCGCCGCGCTCGTTGGCGCCGGCGACGATGGCGGCGGCCTTCTCGGCCCAGTCGGCCGGCAGCTTGTTGGCCGCGCGGCGCTCGAACTCGGCCGCCTCGGCCGGGTACTTGGCGCGGTAGGCGTCGAACGCGCCCTGCCAGTCGGCTTCGAACTTGGCGCCCGCGGCCTTGGCATCCCATGCCGCATAGACTTCCTGCGGGATCACGAAGGGTTCCCAGTTCCAGCCCAGCGCGGCGCGCGTCTTGGCGATTTCCTCGGCGCCGAGCGCCGCGCCGTGCACGTCGTGGCCGCCGGCCTTGGTGGCCGCGCCCTTGCCGATCACCGTCTTGCAGCAGATCAGGGTCGGACGATCCGATTGCTTGGCCTTTGCGATGGCCGCGTCGACCGCGTCGACGTCATGGCCGTTCACGCCCGGGATCACGTTCCAGCCATAGGCCTCGAAGCGCTTCGGGGTGTCGTCGTGGAACCAGTTGACCACGTCGCCGTCGATCGAGATGCCGTTGTCGTCGTACAGCGCGATCAGCTTGTTGAGCTTGAGCGTGCCGGCCAGCGAGCAGGCCTCGTGCGAGATGCCTTCCATCAGGCAGCCGTCGCCGACGAACACGTAGGTGTGGTGGTCGACGATCTTCGCGTCGGCCTTGTTGAACTCGGCCGCCAGCAGCGCTTCGCCGAGCGCCATGCCGACCGCGTTGGCCAGACCCTGGCCGAGCGGGCCGGTGGTGGTCTCGACGCCCGGCGTGATGCCGTATTCGGGGTGGCCCGGCGTCTTGGAGTGCAGCTGGCGGAAGTTCTTCAGCTCCTCGATCGGCAGTGCGTAGCCGGTCAAGTGCAGCAGCGAGTACAGCAGCATCGAGCCATGGCCGTTGGACAGCACGAAGCGGTCGCGGTCGGCCCAATGCGGGTTGGTCGGGTTGTGGCGCAGGTGGCGCGACCACAGCGCGACGCCGATTTCGGCCATGCCCATCGGCATGCCGGGGTGGCCGGAGTTCGCTTGCTGGACGGCATCCATCGCGAGCGCGCGGATCGCGTTGGCCATCAGGGAGGTGTTGGCGGGAGACGAGGTCGTCATGTCGAGTCCGGAGAACGAGTCGAGAAAAACGGGGCACGGCATGTCCGGAAGCTCGCGGGCCAGCCGACCCCGGCGCGCGATGCGGCGCCATCAGGACGCGAAGCGGACGAGCAATCAGACGGGAGGCTGCAAAGCCGGTCATTTTAACAGAGACCCGGCCCGCGCCCCGGCGAAAACGGCTTCGCGACCGGGCTGAACGGCGAAACCGCGTCGCCGCATCTTCTCATGGGCGTGATTTTTGCGGCGCCGCAAGCCGCCGCCGGAGCCAGCGGGCGCCGCGCCCTGCCTCGCCGCGTTCCACTCGCCGCGCGCCCGCCTCCTATAATTCCCGGCATCGGCCCTGCCCTCGCTCCACCCCGCCCCGTGAACACGACGCTCTTCTTCCATCCGTCCCCCGACGCGACCTACGGCTTCCCGAACGCGCGGCGGCTCGAGGCGCTCGCCTCGCCGCATCAGCGCATCGAGGTCTGGGACACCCCGCAGCTCGGCCGCTTGTTCACGCTCGACGGCCGGCCGATGACCTCCGTCGGCGACGAATACGTCTATCACGAATGCATGACGCACCCGGCCGCGCTGGCCCATCCGCAGCCGCGCCGGGCGCTGGTGCTCGGCGGCGGCGACGGCGGCGCCGCGCGCCAGTTGCTCAAGCATCCCTCGATCGAGCGGGTGGTGATCGCCGAACTCGACGCGGCCGTGGTCGAGATGGCGCGCCGCCACCTCGGCGCGGTGCACGAGGGCGCGCTCGACGATCCGCGCGTCGAGCTGGTGATCGGCGATGCCGCGCAGTACGTGGCGCGCAGCAGTTGTCACTTCGATCTGGTGGTGTTCGACCTGACGCCGCCCGATTCGCCGGCCGCCGGCCTCTACACGCGCGATTTCCTGGCGCGGCTCAAGCGGATCCTGACGCCCTGCGCGGCGCTCTCGATGCACCTGGGCGCGCCCGGTTTCCACGCGAAGCGGATCGCCGCGCTGGTGGCCGAGCTGCGCGCCAGCTTCGCGGTGGTCGCCCCGCTGGCCGCGCCGGTGCCGCTGTACGGCGGCGAATGGCTGATGGCGGTGGCCAGCGACACGCTCGACGCGGGCGCGCTGTTCGCCCACGACGTCGGGGAGCGGCTGGCCGAGCGTGGCATCGCGGGGCTGCGCTTCTACGATGCCGAGCTGCATCCGGCCTTGTTCACCCTGCGTCGCACGCTGCGCGATACACTCGGCCTACGGCGCTGATCGGCGCCCATCGTCCCCCATCCCGCAGGAGACTGTCCGATGATCGACCCACGTCCGGCCAACGTGCCCTGGTTGACGCCCTATCTGGCCGTTCGCAACGCCCAGGCGTCAATCCGCTTCTATGGCGACGCATTCGGGTTCGAAACGCGTGAATTGATCGACGAAGACGGCGCGATCATGCACGTCGAGATGAGCTACCACGGCCAGCTGATCCTGATGTTCGCGCCCGAGGGCGCGTTCGGCTCGACCGCGCGCACGCCGCGCAGCGCCGACAGCATGGCGCCGCAATCCTTCTACCTGTATGTCGACGACGTCGATGCCGCGCATCATCGCGCGCTCGCGGCCGGCGGCAAGTCGCTGACCTCGCCCTGCGACCAGTTCTGGGGCGACCGCTTCGCCCAGGTCGAGGACCTGGACGGCTACCGCTGGGCTTTGGCGAGGCGCATCGAGGCATGAACGGCAGCAGCACTTCCGCGGTTCCGCGATTTTTCGTCGATGTCCCGCTGGCCGACCAGGCCAGCATCGTGCTGCCCACCGAGGTCGCGCGCCATGTCCAGGTGCTGCGTCTGGAGCCCGGCGATGCGCTGACGCTGTTCGACGGCGGCGGCGGCCAGTATCGCGCCGAGCTGGTCGAGATCGGCAAGCGCATGGCCGTGGCCCGCACGCTGGCCTTCGAGGCGCGCGAGCTGGAGACGCCCTACCGGATCACGCTCGCGCAGGGCATCGCCGGCGGCGACAAGATGGACTGGCTGATCGAGAAGGCGGTCGAGCTGGGCGTGGCCGGCGTGGCGCCGCTATCGACCTCGCGCGGCGTGGTGAGGCTTTCCGGCGAACGCGCCGACAAGCGCGTGGCGCACTGGCAGGGCGTGGTGCGCGCCGCCTGCGAGCAATGCGGGCGCAATCGCGTGCCGGCGGTGGCTGCCGTGTCCGACTACGCGGCCTGGCTGGCGGCGCTGCCGCCGCCGGTCGAGGGTGAAGTGAGGCTGATGTTGTCGCCGCGAGCGAGCATCGCCTTCGCCGAGTTGCCGGAGCAAGCGCCGACCGGCGAGATCCGCCTGCTGATCGGCCCCGAAGGCGGCTTGTCGCCGGCCGAGGAAGATGCCGCGCGCGAATGCGGCTTCCAGGCCATCGTGCTGGGCGCGCGCGTGCTGCGCACCGAAACGGCCGGAATGGCGATGCTGGCGGCGCTGGCCGCGCGCTGGGGAGGCTGGTAGGCGGCGAGCAGGAACTCGAGGCGGCCCGGCCCACGGGCTTGTCATGGCTTGCGCGCCGAACTGCGGCCAAATCCGTTTAATCTCCGCGCATCTGCGTCGGCATGCCCAGCGTCTCGAGGATCGGCTTCGATACCGTCTCGAGCAGCGTGCCGGGATCCGTCGCGCGCCAGCCTTCCAGGTCACTGCCGCTCAGTTGGAGCGTGCCGCTGACCGGCAACTCGATCGGCGCGGCGGGAATCATCCCGGCCAGCTTGGTGGCCATTGCCGCGCGGGCCTCGACGGCAGCCTGCTCCGACCTGACGACCTGGCGCGGCATCACCACCCGCAGCCGCTCCATCACCGGCGCGAGGTTCGCCACCTCGCAGACATAGGCGACCTGGGCGCTCGACGGCCCGTCGCCGCCCGAATCGGCCTCACGCGTCTCGCCCGTGACGCGGCAGCGCGAATGCGCGATCGCGTCCGCCACCGCCGCGAACATCGCGCGCAAGGGTTCGCTCAAGGCCTCGCGCTGCGCCGGCGGCATCGATTCGGTGAGCCGCTCGGCCAGATGGCGCGGATTTTCCGCCCGCGCCTGCGCATAGGCCTGGAGATCGATCGCATCGCGGCCGCCCTCGATGCCGCGCATCGTGTCGTTGTACTGCTGGCCGCGCGCCAAATCTCCGTTGACGAACAGCGCCAGCAGCAATTCGGTAGTCTGGCTCGGCGACAAGGGCGCGGCGCGAGCGGGCACGGCCGCGATCAGCATCGCGCCGGTCAAGGCCAGCACGACGCGGGACAGGATGCGCGGGATCTGCATGGGAATCATGGAATGATGGCCCTGGAACCGGGCGAAAGCAGGAAAAGGAGATGGCAACCCGCCCGAGCATGCCCGAGGCCATCGGCGGATGCAAAAAAGCCCGCGCTCGGCGGGCTTTTTCACCACTGGCTGGGCGACCCCGGAACCTCGGTCCCGGCCGCCGCGTCCGGCAAACTCGATTCGCCCGCTCAGGCGAACGAGTAGAACACGCGAAACGCGATCTTGCGCTCCGCCCAGAACTCGGCGGCCTCGCGGAACACGTCGAGCAGGGTCTCGCGGCCTTCCTTGTCGAACTTCTGCGCGATCGGCAGCGCCTCCAGCACGATCACGAAGCCCGGCTGCTCGCCGGCCTTGTGGACCAGGTCGGTCAGGCTGTCGTACAGGGCGTCGTAGTTCTTGCCGAAATGCTTGGGGAACAGGAACGAGGTCGCGATCGTTTCCAGCACTTCCTGCTTCGACTGCGCGGTGCCGCAATAGGCGAACAGGAAATGCTGGCCGAGCCGGGCGGCCTCGTCCGCGAGATCCTGCACGCGGAAGGCGCGGATCGACTGCACGAGATTGGGTCGCACGGTCGCGAAAAGACTCATAGGCTCCTCGGTTGATGAAAGCTCCGGGCAGTCCGGCCGCAAGGGTGCCGCCTCCGGCGCGGTATCGCCCTGGGCGACCGCGCGCAGCTGCATCACACGTTGGAACAGGTTGCCGTCGCCGGCTGCGAACAGGTCCGCCGCAGCCGACGTATCGTGCGCGTAGGTGGTGTCGCTCATGCCGATCATCCCGAAATCATTCAACAATACGTTTAAAACTGGCGTAGTGGTCGTCGGAGTAGTAACAGTTGTCGATCCGGCGCAGCGGCCCGCCGCAGACGATCCGTTTCGCGCCGCGATTGCGCGCGCGGGGCGTCGGCACCGTGTACTCATGGTAATAGCCGCGCCGCGTCTTCGGCAGGATGCGCTCGAAGTTGCCGAACACGACGCCGTCTTTCGAATACGGATAGGGGCCGCCTGAAGCAATCAGCCCGAGCGTCGTCACGGCTTCGCGCGGCAGCGCGGAGGTCGCAATCGTACCGACCGCCGCGCCGGTGGGCGCGATTTCCCGTGCGTAGGCGGAAGAAACCGGACCGCCCGCCGGCAAGCCGGCGCTACCCAGTGCGATGAGCGCGAAGACGGACGCGAGCGCGCCGTTGCGGAGCCACTTGCGTGTCATGAACCGGGGTTCCCGCTGTTAAATCAACAAGTTGACGACCAGGAAAGGCGTAAGCGTAGCGCTAATGACGAGCAGAATCAATGTTCGTCCGGGAATTGAAAGCGCCATTTGCGGCTATTTGACACATTTAGCGCATTTTCCTCGCTTCATCAAGAATTTTTTATCTCGACCGAGATAAACTGCGCCTCGGCAACATCGACTGACGAGTTCTTGCCTCCTCGTCGGTTGCCGGCGGCCCGGCGATGTTGTCGTTTGACCTTGGGACGGTCCCTGGCCATGCCCGACGGCGTGCCTCGCAACGAGGCACGCCGCTTTTCCTGTGGCAATTGAATACAGAAGCCGTCGCTTAGGCGGGAGAACAAGGCCGATACCATGAAAAACGCCCGGGCCAGGCCCGGGCGTCTTTGATCATGAGGCCGCGACGCGGGCGCCGCCTGCCTCGTACGCTCAGCGCGTCGCGTTGACGTCGGCCACCAGCAGGGCCGCCATGTTGACGATCCGGCGCACCGTCGCCGATTCGGTCAGCACATGCACCGGCTGCGCCGCGCCGAGCAGGATCGGCCCGATCGCGATGTTGTTGCCGGCTGCCGTCTTCAGCAGGTTGTAGGCGATGTTGGCCGCGTCGATGTTCGGCAGCACCAGCAGGTTGGCCTCGCCCTCGAGCGTCGA
This sequence comes from Burkholderia sp. Ax-1720, assembly GCF_011753035.1. Classification (NCBI taxonomy): domain Bacteria; kingdom Pseudomonadati; phylum Pseudomonadota; class Betaproteobacteria; order Burkholderiales; family Burkholderiaceae; genus Burkholderia; species Burkholderia sp. Ax-1720. Next base: position 13,474 of record NZ_VWWK01000080.1, read on the forward strand.
ATCCGGCAGGATTTCCTTGCGCAGCACCGGGTCGAGCGCCACGTCGCCGTGCATTTCGCCGTCCACTTCCAGGCCCGGCGCGCGTTCCTTCAGGATCGCCAGCGTCTCGCGCATCTTCGCCGCGGTCGGCGCGTTGCTGGTGCCGAAGTTCGAGTGCGAGAGCAGCGCGACCTTCGGCTCGATGCCGAAGCGGCGCACTTCCTCGGCCGCCATCATGGTGATCTCGGCCAGTTGCTCCGGGGTCGGATCGACGTTGACGTGCGTGTCGACGATGAAGATCTGGCGGCCCGGCAGGACCAGCCCGTTCATCGCGGCGTAGACGCTGCATCCCTCGCGCTTGCCGATCACCTGGTCGACGAAGTGCAGGTGGCGGTGCGTGGTGCTGATGGTGCCGCAGATCATGCCGTCGGCCTCGCCCTTCTTGACCAGCATCGCGCCGATCAGGGTGGTGCGGCGGCGCATCTCCAGCTTGGCGAGCTGCTGGCCCATGCCCTTGCGCGCCATCAGCTGGTAGTAGGTCTGCCAGAAATCGCGGTAGCGCTCGTCGTGCTCGGTGTTGACGATGGTGAAGTCGACGCCCGGCGTGATGCGCAGGCCGAAGCGCTTGATGCGGTTCTCGATCACGTTCGGGCGGCCGATCAGGATCGGCTTGGCGACGTTCTCGTCGATCAGGATCTGCACCGCGCGCAGCACGCGCTCTTCCTCGCCCTCGGCGAACACCACGCGCTTCTTCTCGGCCGGGGCGCTGCGCGCCACCTGGAACACCGGCTTCATGGTGTTGCCGCTGTGGTAGACGAACTGCTGCAGATGCTGGACGTAGGCGTCCATGTCCTCGATCGGGCGCGTGGCCACGCCGCCTTCCATCGCCGCCTTGGCCACCGCCGGCGCGATCTTGACAATCAGGCGCGGGTCGAAGGGCTTCGGGATCAGGTATTCGGGGCCGAAGGAGATGTCCTCGATGCCGTAGGCGGTCGCCACGATATCGCTCTGCTCCTGCTGGGCCAGTTCGGCGATCGCGTTCACGGCGGCGATTTCCATCTCGCGCGTGATGGTGGTCGCGCCGACGTCCAGCGCGCCGCGGAAGATGAACGGGAAGCAGAGGACGTTGTTGACCTGGTTCGGGTAGTCGGTGCGGCCCGTCGCGAGGATCGCGTCCGGGCGCACTTCATGGGCCACCTCGGGCAGGATTTCCGGCGTCGGATTGGCCAGCGCGAGGATCAGCGGGCGCTCGGCCATGCCCTTGACCATCTCCTGCTTGAGCACGCCGGCGGCCGACAGGCCCAGGAAGATGTCCGCGCCGTCGATCACCTCGGCCAGCGTGCGCGCGTCGGTCTCGCGCGCGAAACGCTCCTTGTCCGGGTCCATCAGCTCGGCGCGGCCCTTGTAGACCACGCCCGCCAGGTCGGTCACGTAAATGTTCTCGAGCGGCAGGCCGATGTCGACCAGCAGGTCCAGGCAGGCCAGCGCGGCCGCGCCGGCGCCCGAGGCGACCAGCTTGACCTGCTTGATGTCCTTGCCGACCACCTTCAGGCCGTTGGTGACGGCCGCCGCCACCACGATCGCGGTGCCGTGCTGGTCGTCGTGGAACACCGGGATCTTCATGCGCTTGCGGCACTCGCGCTCGACGATGAAGCAGTCCGGCGCCTTGATGTCCTCGAGGTTGATGCCCCCGAAGGTCGGCTCCAGCGCGGCGATCACGTCGACCAGCTTGTGCGGGTCCGATTCGTTCAGTTCGATGTCGAACACGTCGATGCCGGCGAACTTCTTGAACAGCGCGGCCTTGCCTTCCATCACCGGCTTCGAGGCGAGCGGGCCGATGTTGCCCAGGCCGAGCACGGCGGTGCCGTTGGTGACCACGCCCACCAGGTTGCTGCGCGAGGTGAAGCGCGCGGCGTTCAGCGGGTTCTCGACGATCTCCTCGCAGGCGAAGGCCACGCCCGGCGAATAGGCCAGCGCCAGATCGCGCTGGTTGATCATCTGCTTGGTCGGCTGGACGGCGATTTTGCCCGGCGTCGGGAATTCGTGGTAATCGAGGGCGGCGGCGCGCAGGTCGGCTTTGGGGGAGGACTTGGTGGACATGAGTCGAGAGAGGCGGGATTAGAATACCTGTTCGGCCCACATTGTAGCGCCAATCCCCCGCCAGATTTTTCGATTCCGGTGACAACTGCCGCAACCGGAATGCGCGTAAGGCCGAGCCGCCGCCTTACAATATCCGCCCTCCATCTGCTCGCCGGAACCGTTCGCCGTGGCCGCCTCCCCGTTGTCCGAATTCTCCCTGATCGACCGCTATTTCGCGCGCCGCGCGCAGCGCTCCGGCGCGCGCGCCGTGCTCGGCATCGGCGACGATTGCGCCCTGCTGGCGCCCAAGCCCGGCACGATGCTGGCGATTTCGACGGACATGCTGGTGGAAGGCCGCCATTTTTTCCCCGAGGTGCCGCCGCGCGCGCTCGGCCACAAGACGCTGGCCGTCAATCTCTCGGACCTCGCCGCGATGGGCGCCCAGCCGCGCGCCTTCACGCTCGCCTTCGCGCTGCCGCGCGCCGATGCCGACTGGCTCGACGCGTTCGCCGACGGTTTGTTTACGATCGCCGATCGCCACGGCTGCGAGCTGGTCGGCGGCGATACCACCAGCGGGCCGCTCAATCTCTGCGTGACCGTGTTCGGCGACGTCGGCCCCGATCGCGCGCTGCGCCGCGACGCGGCGCGCGCGGGCGACGAGATCTGGGTTTCGGGCACGCTCGGCGACGCGCGCGCCGGGCTCGGCGTGGCGCGCGGCGAATGGACCGCCGGCGAAGCCGAGGCTGCGGCATTTCGCCGCGCCCTCGAATGGCCCGAGCCGCGCGTCGCGCTCGGCCTGGCGCTGGCCGGCGTGGCGCATGCCGCGCTGGATCTCTCCGACGGGCTGGCCGGCGACCTGCGCCACATCCTCGATCGTTCGCGGGTGGCGGCCGAGATCGACGTCGACGCGGTGCCGCGCTCGGCGGCGCTCGCCACGCTCGCGCCCGAGCTGCAGCGCACCTGCACGCTGGCCGGCGGCGACGATTACGAACTCTGCTTCACCGCGCCGGCCGCGGCGCACTCGGCCGTGCTGGCCGCCGCCGAGACGGCCGGCGTGCCGGTCACGCGGATCGGCACGATCCGCGCGCTGGCCGCGGGCGAGGCGCCCGGGATCCGCTGGCGCGACGGCCAGGGCGCGCCGCTGTCGCTGACCCTGCATGGCTTCGACCACTTCCATGACGAGCAATGACCCTCACGCGCGGCCGGTGCCGCCGGCCAGCGACGACGGCCGCCCCGCCGCCCTGCCGCTGATCCCCGCCGCATCCGAGCCGCCGCCGGGGCTCGGGGCCGACGAATCGAACGCGGCACCGGATCCGCGCCAGACTCGCGGTCGCGCTCGCCGGCCGGATCACGCCTCCGCCCCCGACGACGGCCCCGCCCTGCACGAGATCCACGAGGTGCGGGACGTCCACGACATCCACGAGATTCGCGACATCCACGACGAGGCGCGGCCTGCCCCGCGCCGCGCCAGCGCGCCCTTCATGCGCTCGCATCCGCTGCACCTGGTCTCGCTCGGTTTCGGCACCGGCCTCGCGCCTTTCGCGCCCGGCCTGGTCGGTTCGCTGTTCGGCTGGCTCAGCTTCGTCGCGCTGGCGCCGCACCTGAGCCCGGCCGGCTGGCTCGTGCTGATCGCCGCCGGCTTCGCGCTCGGCCTGGTCGCCACGCATCACACGGCCCGCGCGCTCGGCGGCGGGCGGCCGCGCGCGATCGTCTGGGACCAGATCCTCGCCACCTGGATCGTGATGCTGCTGGTCACGCCGGCCAGCTTCGGCCAGCAACTGACCGCCTTCGTGCTGCTGCGCCTGGTGCTGCGGCTCAGGCCGCCGCCGATGCGTCGCTTTGACCGCCGCTTCGACCCCCGCTTCGACCCCCGCTTCGATCACCGTTTGAAAGCTGGCTTTGGCATCATGATCGACGACCTGGTCGCCGCGTTCCTCACCCTGCTCGCGATCGCGACCTGGCACGCGGTGTTTTCCACCCCTGGCTGATTTTCCCGGATACCACTACGCATGCCGACCGATTCCGTCGTCCACCAGCTCGCGATCCGCGCCGGCAACAAGCTGCGCGACGAACACCTGATGCTCGCCACCGCCGAGTCCTGCACCGGCGGCATGATCGCGACCGCGATCACCGACATCTCCGGCAGCAGCGGCTGGTTCGAGCGCGGCTTCGTGACCTACTCGAACCAGGCCAAGAGCGAGATGATCGGCGTGCCGCCCGAGCTGATCGAGCGGCACGGCGCGGTCAGCGAGCCGGTCGCGCGCGCGATGGCCGAAGGCGCGCTGCGCAACAGCCGCGCCCAGGTCGCGCTGTCGGTGACCGGCATCGCCGGGCCGGGCGGCGGCTCGGAGCTCAAGCCGGTCGGCACCGTCTCGTTCGGCTGGAGCAACCGCCTGCATACCGAGGTCGAGACCCTGGTGTTCCGCGGCGATCGCGAACAGATCCGCGTGCAGGCCGCCACGCACGCGCTGCGCGGCCTGCTCAAGCTGCTCGACGAGCGCGAGCGTTGAAGCCGCCTCGCAGCCCGGCCGAGCCCATGAAAAAAGCGCCCCGCGGGGCGCTTTTTGCTGTCTGCGTGGCCGGCGCGTCTACCGGCCGGCGCATCGCTCAACGATGCGCGTTGATGGTGTCGCGCGTGGTCTGCGCGACGCGCGCAGCGGCCTCGGCGAAGTCCTCGTCCTTGCTCGCGTAGAGGATCGCGCGCGAGGAGTTGATCATCATGCCGCCGCCGTCGGCCGTGCGGCCGGCGGCCACCGTCGCCTGCACGTCGCCGCCCTGCGCGCCGATGCCGGGAATCAGCAGCGGCATCTCGCCGACGATGCCGCGCACGATCTCGATCTCCTTCGGGAAGGTCGCGCCGACCACCAGCGAGAGCTGGCCGGTCTTCGCGTTCCAGCGCGTGGCGGCCAGCTCGGCCACCACCTGGTAGAGCGGGCGGCCGCCGGTCTCGAGGAACTGCAGGTCCGAGCCGCCCGGGTTCGAGGTCCGGCACAGCACCACCACGCCCTTGTCCTCGTAAGCCAGGTAGGGCTCGATCGAGTCGTAGCCCATGTAGGGATTGACCGTCACGGCATCGGCCCGGTAGCGCTCGAAGGCCTCGCGCGCGTATTGCTCGGCGGTGCTGCCGATGTCGCCGCGCTTGGCGTCGAGGATCACGGGCAGGCCCGGGTGCTGCAGGTGGACGTGGGCGATCAGCCGTTCGAGCTGGTCCTCGGCGCGATGCGCGGCGAAGTAGGCGATCTGCGGCTTGAAGGCGCTCGCGTAGGGCGCGGTCGCGTCGACGATCTCGCGGCAGAAATCGAAGATCGCCTCGGGGCGGTTCGCGAACTGGGCGGGAAAGCGCGTCGGTTCGGGATCGAGACCGACGCAGAGCAGGGAATTCGTGCGCTGCCAGGCGGCGCGCAGCGTATCGATGAAGGTCAGCGGAGCGGACATGTTTCGCGGCGGGTCGTTTGAGGAATGGCGCGTATTTTACCCGCAGCGCCCGCTTGCCTCTGGCGCGTGCCGCCGTTTCAGCGGGTTTCGGCCGCTTTTCCAGCCGTTTTTTCGGCGCCCGGTTCCGCCGCCTTGGGCGCGCCCGCGCGCGGATCGGCGCGCTCCACCGTGAAGCGGAAGCGCCGCGTCAGGCGCTCGCCGGGCCCGAGCAGGGTCATGCCGTGCGCGTCGGCGCCGCCCGGCAGGTTCACCGCGTTGATCGGGTGATCGACCGGCTCGAAGCAGAAGAAGCGCTCGCCCGGCGGCGTGTAGAGCACGTAGCAGTCGGCATCCGACTCGATCGCCATGCTCAGGCCGCGCGTGGGCCAGGCCACCGTGGCGCGCCCGCCCCAGCCCGTGAAGGCATGGTTGACCAGGGTCGAGGGCAGCGGATAGGCGATGCCGAACTGCCAGGCCGGCGGCACGTTCACATGGCGGCGCGGCAGCCAGTCGGGGCCGGACAGCCACAGCCCGTTGGCGGCCGCCGCCAGCTCGGTGCGCTCGTCGCGCACGATGAAGGGATGCACGCCGAGCCCGAACGGCAGCCGTTCCGGCCCGCAGTTCTCGATCGCCAGCGCGATCGTCAGGCTGGCGCCGTCCAGCGCGTAGGACTGGGTGGCGCGATAGGCATAGGGGCTGCCCTGGCGGCGGTCCAGCGACAGTTGCAGCTCGGTGGCCGAGAGATCGTCGATCTGCCAGCGCGCGAGCCAGCCGTCGCCGTGGATCGGCAGCGGCTCGCCGCTGCGGTTGCGCGGCACCTCCACGCGGCGCCCCTCGCAATCGAAGGCGCCCGCGCCGATCCGGTTCGAATAAGGCAGCAGCGGGTAGCAGCCGAGCGCGTTCGGGTCGGTGCCCGCCTCGACGTGCTCGCAGCCGCGGAAGATCGGCGTGGTGGCGCCGTCGCCGCGCCAGTCGAAGCGCGCGATGCCGCCGCCCAGGTGCGGCACCACGTCGAGCCGCAATTCCGGGCTGGCCAGCGTGACGGCCGCGTCGGCCGCCGCCAGCACGCCTTGCGCGATGCTCGCGGTCTGCGGGCCGGGGCTGACCGGCTGCGCGGCGGCCGCCAGGCGCGCGCGCCGCGTGCGCGCGGCGGCCGGCGAGGAAGAACTGCCCAGTGTCGAGCTCGTCATGGTCGTTGCTCCTGTGCGCGTCGCGCGCGGCAATGCGGGTGCCGGATCAGGCCCAGCCGCCGTCGACGACGACGTCCTGGGCCGTCATCATACGACTGTCGTCGGCGGCGAGAAACAGCGCCGTGCGCGCCAGGTCGTCGGGCAGCAGCTCGGCATCGATGCACTGCCCGGCCTTGATCGCCGCGCGGCCCGCATCGTCGAGCCACAGCCGGCGCTGCTTGTCGGTCATCACCCAGCCCGGCACCAGCGCGTTGACGCGAATCCCGAACGGGCCGAGGTCGCGCGCCAGGGTGCGCGTGAGCCCCTGGATCGCGGCCTTCGAGGTGGCGTAGACGGGATAACCGCCGTTCTTGAGCATCCAGCTGATCGAGCCGAGATTGATGATCGAGCCGCCGCCGAGCGACTTCATGTCCTCGATCACGGCCTGCGCGGCGAAGAACTGGTGCCGCAGGTTGACCGCGATCGCCGCGTCGAACGACTCGGGCGTGACTTCCTCGATGCTGTGGCGCTTGTCGTTGGCCGCGTTGTTGAGCAGCACCGCGATCGGGCCGGTGCGCGCGCGCAGCTCGACGATCGCGCGCCGCAACGCGTCGATATCGGTGATGTCGGCCGCCACGAACACCGGCGCGTGGCGCGACTCCGTGAGGCGTTCGGCCAGTGCCGCGCCGGCCTCGGCGTCGAGGTCGAGGAAACCCACCCGCGCGCCCTGCGCCGCGAAGTGCTCGACGAAGGCCGCGCCGATGCCGGTGGCGCCGCCCGTGATCAGCACCGCGCGGTCGGTCAGGCTCGGGTAGCGCGCGCCCTGCGCGGCATCGGCCGTGATCGCTTGATTCATCTGCCTGTCCTCCGCCGCGTCAGTCGCGCGAACCGCGGTTCTTCAACTGGTCGAGCAGCACCGCCGCCAGCAGGATCGCGCCGCGCACCAGATACTGGTAGAACGCGTCGATGTTGAGCAGGTTCATGACGTTCTCGACCGTGCCCATGATCAGCACGCCGATCACCACGCCCGAGATGGTGGCGCGCCCGCCGAGCAGGGACACGCCGCCCAGCACGCAGGCCGAGATCACGTTCAGCTCGAAGCCCTCGGCCGCGTTCGGCTGGCCCGAGGTGATGCGCGAGGCGAGGATCACGCCGGCCAGCGCGGTGACCGCGCCCTGCACCAGGAAGATCCACACGCGCGTGCGCTCGACGTTGATGCCGGCCAGCCGCGAGGCTTCCGGGTTGCCGCCGATGGCCAGCGTGTTGCGGCCGTAGACGGTCTGGTTGAGCATCACGCCGAACACGATGAAGCACAGCAGGGTGACCCAGATCGGCAGCGACACGCCGAACAGGCTCAAGCCCCCCAGCGCGATGAAGGTATCCGAGGACACGCCCACCGCCTGCCCGTGCGAGACGATGAAGCCCAGGCCGCGCACGATCTCCATGGTGGCCAGGGTGGTGATCAGCGCGTTGATGCGCAGGTAGGCGATCACCGCGCCGTTCACGAAGCCGATCGCGGCACCGGCGGCGATCGCCGCGACGATGGCGATGAAGGTGTTGTCGGTGGCGTTGAGCACCATCGCGCACAGCACGCCCGAGAAGGCCACCGTCGAGCCGATCGAGAGATCGAAGTCGCGCGAGGCGAGGCAGAACATCATGGTGCAGGCCACCATGCCGATCTGCGAGATCGACAGCGCGAGGCCCAGCATGTTGTCGATCGAGAAGAAATGATCGACCGTCACGGACATGGTGACGAACATCACCGCGAAGATCACGATCAGGCTGTAGTCGGTGACCTGCTGCCACCACTTCTGCTTGTCGTTCTTCTGCGGAATCAAGGCCTCGGCCGCGGTCTTGGCGGCTGCCTGCGTGAGATTTTCCCTGGCTTGCATCGTGTCGCTCCCTGCATGGGCGCGGAATCGCCGCGCCGTCTCCCTAACTCGTTTCGTCCGTGAGCGCGCCGCGTCAAGCGGCCTGCTCGGCCGGCCCCTGCGGCAGCGCCAGATTCAGCACCACCTGTTCGTTCGCCCCCTCGCGCGTGACCTCGCCGGCGATCCTGCCCTCGCGCATCACCACGATGCGATCGGACACGCCGAGCACCTCGGGCAGCTCCGAGGACACCATCACGATCGCGCAGCCGCGCTCGGCCAGCTCGTAGATCACCTGGTAGATCTCGTTCTTGGCGCCCACGTCGATGCCGCGCGTCGGCTCGTCGAGGATCACCACCTTCAGGTCGGGCTCGGCCAGCCAGCGCGACAGGATCGCCTTCTGCTGGTTGCCGCCCGACAGGAAGCGGATCTTCTGCCGGCGGCTCGGCGTCTTGATCTTGAGCAGCTTGATGAAGCGCTCGGCCGTCTCGGCTTCCTTGCGTCCGTTCAGGAACATGCCGGCGCGCAGCGAATGGCGGCGGCAGCTGATGTTGATGTTCTCGGCGACCGTCGCCATCGCGACGATGCCCTCCTCCTTGCGGTCCTCCGGGCACAGCACGATGCCGTGGCGGATCGCGTCGCCGGTGCGGCGGATCTCGATCGGCTTGCCGTCGAGCACCAGCGCGCCGCCGCGCTTGCGATCGGCGCCGTAGATCACGCGCATCAGCTCGCTGCGCCCCGCGCCGACCAGGCCGAAGAAACCGACGATCTCGCCCGCGCGCACCGAGAAATCGGCCGGCGCCTTGAGCGCGTCGCCGGCCAGCGCCTTGACCTCGAGCCGCGTCTGGCCGAGCGGCCGCGGCCGGTAGTGATAGATGTCGTTGATCTCGCGGCCGACCATCTGGCTCACCAACTGCTCGCGCGGCACCTCGGCCAGCACCGCGTGCGAGGCGATCCGGCGGCCGTCGCGGAAGATCGTGCAGGCGTCGCAGAGCCGGTAGATCTCGTCCATGCGGTGCGAGATGTAGATCAGCGCGCGGCCCTCGGCGCGCAGGTCCTCGACCAGCTTGAACAGCACCTCGGTCTCGCGATGCGAGAGCGAGCTGGTCGGCTCGTCGAGCGCGATCACGCGCGCGTTGCGCATCAGCGCCTTGCAGATCTCGACCATCTGGCGCTGCGCGATCGACAGCTTGCGCAGCTTGGCCTGCGGATCGAGATCGACGCCCATCGCCTGCAGGCGCTCGCGCACGTGGCGGCGCGCATCGCCCTTGCGCACCCAGCCGAGCGCGTTCGGCAGGCGGCCGAGCAGCAGGTTCTCGGCCACCGTCAGGTCGGGCACGTATTGCAGCTCCTGGTGGATCACCGCGATGCCGGCGCCGATCGAGGCCGCCGCGCTCGTGAAGCGCACCGGCTGGCCGTCCACCAGCACGCTGCCCGAATCGGGCTGGTACTCGCCGCCGAGAATCTTCAGCAGCGTGGACTTGCCCGCGCCGTTCTCGCCCATGAGGCCATGGACCTGCCCGCCGTGCACGTCGAACGAGATGCCGTCGAGTGCCCGCACGCCGGGGAAGACCTTGCCGATATTGTCGAAACGCAGAACCGCAGCCAACTTCGCCTCCACTTCGTTGCCGGGCCGCCGCAGCACGCGACGGCCCGCTTTCACTTCAAGCCACTACGCGAATCGCGCTTACTTCGAGGCCAGGCCCATCTCGGTGCGCACCATGCCGACGTTCTCGCGCGTGGCCAGCATGCCGGTGGTCAGCGTCAAGAGCGGCGGCATCTTGCCCTGCGTGATCCACGCGTACATCAGGTCCGAGGTTTCCTCGCCGTGGCGCTTCGGGCTGATGATCACGGTGCCGTAGAAGCCGGTCGGCTGCGGCTTCTTGAACTCGCTGAGCGCCGAGTCCGAACCGCCGATGCCGATGCCGATCATGTTGTCGGCCTTGAAGCCGCGGCCCTCGGCGGCGCGCACGGCGCCCAGCACCGCCTCGTCGTTGAGGCCGTAGGCCACCCAGTGCTTGAACTGCGGGTTCTTGGTCAGCGCGATGTTGGCCGCGTTGAAGGCGTTCTCGGTGTCGGTCTTGGCCTGCGGCGCCGCGATCACGTTGGCCTTCGGGAAACCGGCCGCCACCAGCGCGTCGGTCGCGCCGCTGGTGCGATCGTGCGCGGTCGGCAGCTGCTCGTAGGTGATGTCGATCGCGCCGACCTCGGCCATGTTCCAGCCGCGCTTCTTGATCTCGGCGGCCAGGCCGTCGCCGACCTGCTTGCCGATGTTGTAGGCCGAGATGCCCATGTGCGGCACCGACTCGATCGGCTTGCCGCTGCCGTCCACCAGGCGGTCGTCGACCGTCATCATCTTCAGGTTGTGCGACTTGGCCTTGGCGACGATGCCCGGCCCGAGCTTGACGTCGGGCGTGCAGATGATGAAGCCCTGCGCCTGCTGCGCCGAGAGGTTGTCGATCGCGCTCATCACCTTCTCGCCCGAGGGCGCGCCGATCTTCACCAGCGTGAAGCCCTTGGCCTTGGCGGCCATTTCGGCGAACTTCCACTCGTCCTGGAACCACGGTTCCTCGGGCTGCTTGACGAGGAAGCCGATCTTCACCGGGTCCGCCGCCTGGGCGAACGGGGCGCCTGCCAGCACGGCCGCTGCCGCCGCGAGCGTGACAAAGGTTCTGCGTTTCATCTGTGTCGTCTCCTGTGATGCCATTCAAGGTCCGGCCGCCTGGTTCTGTGCCGCGGCACGCGCGCGGCCGTCGCGTGCTGCGGTCTTTCCGAGATACTGCGGGTGCTGCCTTGCTGCGAATGCTGCGGGTGCTGCCCGCCGCCGGCCCGCCTGGCGGGCGCCGGCCTCAATCGTGGTAGAGCGCGGTGCGCCCGCCGTCGATCGTGATGCAAGTGGCGTTGATGAAGGGCGCCTCGTCGGAGGCGAGGAACACCGCCGTCATCGCCACTTCGTCAGGCCGGCCGATGCGCTTCATCGGCTGCAGCGCGAGGGTCGCCTCGCGCGCCGCGGCCGGATCCGCCTGCGAATTCCACCAGTCGTGCGTGAGCTGGGTCTCCACGTAGCCGGGCGCGATCGCGTTGACGCGCAGGTTGCGCGGCGCGTATTCGATGCCGAGCGCGCGCGTCAGGCCCAGCACGCCGTGCTTGGCGACCGGATACGGGAAGCAGCCCGGGATGATCTGGAAGGCATGCGTCGAGGCCACGTTGACGATGCTGCCGCGACCGCGCTCGACCATGCCCGGCAGCGCCGCGCGGCAGCCGTTCCAGACGCCGTCCAGGTCGACCGCGAAGCAGCGCCGCCAGTCCTCGTCGCGCATCGTCAACGGATCGCAGAACACGTTCACGCCGGCGTTGTTGACCAGCACGTCGAGCGCGCCGAACTCGCGCTCGGCCAGCGCCACCGCCTCGGCCACCGAGGCCGGCTCGGTCACGTCGGTGCGATGCGCGAGCACGCGCGCGCCGTCCACCTCGGCGGCGATCGCGGCGGCCGCCTCGTGGCCCGCGCGCTCGTCGAGTTCGGCGATCAGCACCGCCGCGCCCTCGCGCGCGAAGGCCAGCGCGATCGCCGCGCCGATGCCGCGGCCGGCGCCCGTCACCAGTGCCGTCTTGCCGGCCAGCCGATTCATTTCGCGGCCCCGCTGCGCGCGATCGCCAGGCCCTTCACATAGGCCTGCGCATGCCGCGCGGTGGTGGCCGCGTCCTGGCCCGGCTTGTAGAGCGCCGAACCCAGGCCGAAGCCGTTGGCGCCGGCCGACAGGTACGGGCCCATGTTGTCGGGCGTCACGCCCCCCACCGGCACCAGCGGCACACGCTTGTCGATCACCGCGCGCCAGGCCTTCACGGCCACCGGGCCGAGTTGCTCGGCGGGAAACATCTTCAGCACGTCGGCGCCGGCGCGCAGCGCGGCGAAGGCCTCGCTCGGGGTGGCCACGCCGGGCGCGGCGGCCATGCCCAGCGCCTTGGCACGGCGAATCACCTCGGCATCGGCATGCGGCATCACGATCAGCTCGCCGCCGGCACGCGACACTTCGTCGACATACTCGGGACGCAGCACGGTGCCCGCGCCGACCAGCACCTCGGCCGGCAGCGCGGCGCGCAGCGCGGCGATGCTGGCGAACGGATCGGGCGAATTGAGCGGCACCTCCAGCAGCCGGAAGCCGGCCTCGACCAGGGCGGTGCCGTGCTCGACCGCTTCCTCGGGCCGCAGGCCGCGCAGGATCGCGATCAGCGGGCAGGCCGCGAAGGCGCGCGCCAGGCCCTCGTGCGGGGCATAGGGGGCGGGCAGCGTCAGTTCGGATGACATCGTGTCGATCTCCTCGATTCGGTGGGCCGGGCTCAGCCCGGCGTGCAGGCGGCCGCGCCGATCAGGCCGGCCTGCGTGGCGATGCGCCAGAGCCCGCGCTCGGTGGCGCGCTCGACCAGGCGCGCGCCGTCGCAGCCGAATTCGCGCAGCGCGCTCAGGTAGCGCGCGCACAGCGTGGCGTCGCCGATCAGGCGCGGCGGCTGGGCGGCCAGCGTGGTGCCGACGCCGGCCAGCATTGCCGCCAGCGCGTTCAGTTCATGGCCGATCAGCAGCCCCGACAGGTAGTCGCCCTGCGACTCGGGCGCGAGCTGCCCGGTCAGGCCCAGCGTGCGGGTGCTGAAGATGGTGGCCAGCAGGCCCGCCTCGCGGCCTTCGCGGGCCACCGCCACGCCGCGCCGGAAGGCTTCGGCATCGGCATGCTCGCCGGCGCGCATGGTGCGGCCCAGGATGGTGTGGTCGCGCAGCACGGCGAACAGCTCGCCCGTCATGTAGGTGCGGAAGCGCTCGATGCGCCCGGCGCGGACCCAGGCCCATTTCGCATGCGTGCCGGGCAGGCCGATCAGCGCGCCGGCCGCGCCGCTGGCCAGCGCCGGATCGTCGGCCAGCGCGCCGACGATCTGGGTTTCCTCGCCGCGCATCACGTCGGGCAGCGTGCCCGCCTCCAGCACGCCGGGCACGATCGCCACCGGCACGCCGCGCGCCGACTCGACGCGGATCAGGCCGGCCGCCAGCGCGTCGGCATCCACCGGCGTGTTGACATAGGGCGCCTCGCGCCAGCCCTGCGCGCTGCCGACCATGCCCGCGGCCAGCACCGGCAGTTCGGGCCAGCGGTCCAGCCAGGCGCCGCAGGCGGTCTCGAAGGCGGCGTCGAAGGCCGCCGCGCCGCCCGCGCGCGGCAGGCTCATCACGCCGGCCGCGTGGGCGCCGGCCTCCAGCACGCTGCCGTCGGCCGCGAACAGGAAGGCCCGCATCGAGGTGGTGCCCCAGTCGATCGCGATCAGCGCCGGCGTGGCGGGGTTCGGTCGGTCCATCGTCATCGCTTGATCCTGCGGGTCGTTTGCGGCGCGCTCCAACCGAGCTCCGCCGAGATCGCGCGCGCCTCGCGCTGCACGATCGGAATCAGCTCGTCCATGCGGTCGAGCGGCATGTAGGGAATCGTGCTGGCCACCGAGACGGCCGCCACGATCGCGCCCGAGGCGTCGCGCACCGGCGCGGCCACGCAGCGGATCGAGGCCTCGTTCTCTTCCAGGTCGAAGGTGTAGCCGCCGGCCGCGTAATGCGCCATGCGCTGCAGGAAGGTGGTCGCGTCGGGGCGGCGGTCGGGCTTGAAGCTGACGCCGGCCAGCGAGCGGCGCGAGGCCTCGAACAGCGAGGCCCAGGTGTCCGGCGGCAGGTCCAGCATCATCGCCTTGCCGATCCCGGTCGAGGCCAGCGGCATCCGGTGGCCGATCCGCGAGCGCATCTCCAGGCCGCGCGTGCCGGGGATCTTGTCGATGTAGAGCACGTCGTCGCCGTCGCGCATGCCGAGGTGGATGGTGTCGAGCGTGGCGTCGGCCAGCGCCTCGAGATGCGGACGCGCCACCGCCGTCAGCGGCATCTGCTCCAGCGCGATGGTGCCCAGCTCGATCAGCTTCGGGCCCAGCAGGTAGCCGCCCTGCACCTGGCGCAGGTAGCGCGCCTGCACCAGGCTGCTCACCAGCCGGTGGGTGGTGCTGCGGGTGGTGCCGAGCGCCGCGCCGATCGCCCGCATGTCGCGCGCGCCGCCGGCGATCGCCTCGAGGATCGCCAGGCCGCGCAGCAATGTCTGCGTGCCGGCCTGCTGCGCCGCCAGGTCGAGCGGCGAACCGGTCGCGCCGATGCTGTCGGACAAGGCGTCGAGCGCGGCGCCGGAGGCACGCGCGTCGTGCGAGGCGCCGTTCGAGGCGGAGGCGCCGGCATTCGGCGCGAGGGAAATCGGTGTCTTGTTCATGGATGGCTCGGGTCGCTGTAATGGGCGATCACGAAGCGGCAGGCCTAGACGGCCCGGGAACGGACCAAGGCACGCGGAACGGCGAACTGTTGAATCGGCTTCATCGCTTGTCTCCTGGTTGCCGCGGCTGCGGATCCCTGGTTCGGATCTCGCGCCGCTGCATATCGATTGGTTGCCGATTGTAGAGGCCGCTCCCGCCGTCTCCAATATTTGAATGCATCGCCCAAATATTGAGATATTCGCAGAAAACGGCGCGAGGGTGGAACCGGTTTCTCGAAGATGCGCGACGATGCGGGTCGAATGCGGCAAGGGCCGGTCGAGGCCGCGGCACGCGATATCGGAAAGGGGAGCCGGGGTTGCGCGAGAGGACGAACGGCCGGCGCCGTTCCTCCCGTCACCTCATTGCGAGGCAGGCAGCTCGGCGGCGCCCATGCGCCGCGCGATCACGCGCGTGCGTTGAGCGAGATACGGGGAATTGCGATGCGCGTCGAAGAACTTCGGGTTGGGCAGCATCACCGCGAGCCGCGCGGCCTGCCAGGCCGTGAGCTGGCTGGCGGGCACCCGGTAGTAATAGCGCGCGGCGGCCTCGGCGCCATACACGCCGCGACCGAATTCGACCGAGTTCAGGTAGATCTCGAAGATCCGCTCCTTGTCGAGCAGGGTCTCGAGCATCCAGGTGATGATCAGCTCCTGCCCCTTGCGCAGGTAGCTCTTCTGGCTCGACAGGAACAGGTTGCGCGCGAGCTGCTGCGAGATGGTCGAACCGCCGGCGACGATGCGTCCGCGCGCGCGGTTCTTCTCCCAGGCCTGCAGGATCGCGTCGACCTCATAGCCGTTGTTGCTGGCGAAATCGGCATCCTCGGAGGCGATCACGGCGCGCTTGAGATTGCGCGAGATCTGCTCGTAGGGCATCCACTGGTGCTGGATCGCCACGGGCGGCGTGTCGCCCTTGAGGCGCCAGGCGTCGGCCCGCATGAAGGCGGTCGAGCCCGGATCGATCACGCTCCAGAGCGCGATCTGCGTGAAGTAGTAGAGCTGGGTGACCAGCCAGGCGCCGGCCAGCACCGCCGCCACATAAACGGCCCAGCGCGCCAGGCCGCGCCGCCGCGCCTCGCGGCCGGGGCGGGCCTTGCCGGCGCCGAGCGGGATCACCATGCGCGAGGGCCGGC